>JAJEHG010000022.1 GCA_022823825.1 Nitrosopumilaceae archaeon
GTGCCGTTGAGGTTCCACGCCTCCAGGTGCTTTGCAAGCAGGCGGATGAGCGAGGTCTTGCCGGAGCCGGACGCGCCCACCACATACAGGTGGTTTGCAAAGTCGGTGGGGGATATGACCGCCGCGCCCATATCCTTGGACCTTGCCATCTCGCCCCACCGGCGTTCCCCGCCCTTCCGTACTGTGGTCAAGATATGCCAGCATCCCGTGCCGCGTCTTCCCGTGCCGCGTCTTCCCGTGCAGGGCCAAGCTGACCGGGATCGTCCAGCGAGTCGAAAAAGCCGATACCCGCGCCCGCCTTCTCCGACGGCTTTGAGGGCAGGCGCACGCCGCGCGTCGTGTCGATGTTGGGCGTCGACGGGTCCGGCAGGTGCACGAACAGCGGCACCTCCGCCGGGTTGAGGATCAGAAACGGCATGGGCCTCCGCGTCTGGTACCCGCGGAGTCCCCACCATTTCTTGTCGAAATACTGGGATGTGGCGCGGCCAAAATACCTGCCGGGATCCGGCAGGTGCCGCGACTCGAACATGCATATCCTGTGGTCTGACGCGCCGCGCGGCCCCGGCACCCTGATCCGTGACTTTTTTGTGTCAGAGTAGAACTTGTCGTACCCGTAGCGGAACTTTGCCAGGTGCTCGTATGCGGAGTCGATGCCGTCGACTGACAGCGCCGAGACCTTGTCAAACGGAAGGTCGGTATCCCTGCGGCCGCCGTCGCCGCCCTGTATCAGCCCCCTTATGCTCATTACCAGGTGCGCGCCCTGCATCTTTGCCATGGCGTGCTTTTTGAGTCCCTTGTAGCTGCTCGTAAAGTCGTACCCGAGCTCCAGATGCTTGCGCGGCTTTCTTCCCGTGATCTCGTCCCCCCACGACGTGTACTCGCCCCGGTTTATCTCTGCAAACCGCCCGTCCAGACGCGACATGTGCGCGCGAAGAAACGACGTGCAGTCAAACCGCGCAAACACGAACTGTATCCACGCGTGGCCGGCCGACTGGATGGCGCCTGCCATCCTGGTGATGAGGCTGCTCGCCCCCGGCCCGTCAAATATGGTCGCGTAGTGGCCGTGGCGCGTGCCCACGTCAAACACGCGGTATTCGGTGGACCTGCGGTCAAACCATGCGGGGACCGTCTCGCTCATGACGTCGAACGCCGCGTTTGGATACATGACCCGGAACGCCCGCTCAAAGTCGTTGGTATCCCTCTCGTCGGATATGATGACGAACCGGAGCCTTGACTCTGCCGCGTCCCACCACATCTCAAAGCTCCGTACTTGATCGCCTGCCAGGCCCCCGGCGACGTCTGCCGCCCCCTGCGGGTCCGACTCTATCGGTATGGTCACCGAGCGGGCAGACAATCTTTCGGGGCCGCGCATGAATTTCTTGACGTCTGCCAGCTGCCCCCGGGGCATACTTTTGTTTGAGATGCGCCACCTCGACATGCAGTCAGGACAGTGCTTTTCTTTTAAACCCCCAAGCGTTGTAGTTTCATCCACATTCTCCATTTGTATCCAAATCTAGCGTGATCAAAAGCTTTCGCTGTTGTCAGACTGGCGTGCAGGTTTTCTTGGAAATACGGCAGTCAGCGTCCGTTCCACGTGGTGTTGAGCTGATCTTGGCATCCCTTGGGTAGCGGACTCGGCCCCGGTTTCGGCGGCCCCGGCTACGGCTTAACGTACGTGTTGGAAGTGGGGGACTGGCTCGCTCTGGTTCAGCACGTATACGGCCACGTTGTCAAACCAGTTCTTGTGATTCCAAGCAGCAATCAGCTGTCGTGGACGTAGAGGACTGTGCGAAGGGCGCCGGAAGGCGGGATGTTCGAGGTGCTGTCCGTCTTATATGACTGCCATCCTGTGTCATTCGTGCCACTCGGGGGCTGTCAGGTTGGTGTGTGACGGTGTATTCGTAATCACACACGAACTTGACAGCTCTTCAAAGAAGAGAGAATCATAGATGGGTAGGTGGGGAGGAGTACGGTGCCAGCTAGGGAAGGGTAACGACTTTTTGTGTATGCCACATGTCAGGTGTACGTGCATGAGATGAATCGCGTTTAACCGCCTGGCGCTTCCCGCGTCCTCATTCGGGTAATCTCCCAACGGTGACTATGGCATCGCCCAGTTCGACTGTGGCGCCAGAGGTCTGGACGGTGGCAGACGCGACCGACGGCGGCGTATATTGCAGCCTGACCGTGCCGTCAAATGTAAAGCGGTCGCCGTCCGTCGCGTTGACTGTCAGCAGGCCGCTGAGCACGCCGGTATGCGACCAGCGTCCGTCTATGTCGGCGGTCAGTGTCCAGGTGCAGTCCCACCCTCCGCCGTCGGCCCATACATCATATGTAAGGATTCGCGGGCCTACCGACGCGCCCCCGACGGTGCCGATGTCGGACATGCTGAAGCTGCCGGCCGGTGCGCCGTTATTCCGGACGCTGATCGCGGACGTGAGGCTGGGGCTCCCTAGCAACTCCCACAGGCTGACAACGACCTGCTCGTTATGCGGGGTGAGTTGCCATCGATCGGGGCCCGTGCAAACTTGATTCAAAAAGTGCATCACGCGCGAACCATCATAGTGAACGCGGGTCGTCGCCGTGACGTTGACCTCGACACGCAGTAGCATACTGCCGTTGGACGGCGCGACAAACTCGCCGCTCAGCGGCAGGGAGAGGCTGACCATGGTGCTGGTGGTCGAAAGAGTGCGGTGGTATACGTTTGAGCGGCCGGGCAGCGGGGTAACATCAGCGGGAACCTGGGTCTTCCCGTTGGTGAGGGTGGAGCAGTACGGAATGCTGGTATGTGAGCCCGTGATCCTCGTGCCGCTGCTCAGGTCGTACCATGTCAGGTTCCCGGCAGACTGCGGGGTTCCTGGGCCCGCGGTCGACGTGCGGTACGGCTGGTCGTGTATGGATACGAAGTCGTGGCGATTGTGCCACGACGCGCCGGGCTTTGCGTAGGAGGTCTTGCAGGTTTGCGGGGAGTTTGCAAAGTAATACGCGACCGTGCTGACGCCGCCGCCGTAGGTGGTCGAGTTGCCGCCGCCGGTAAGCCGCATGGTGTCCGTGGCCGTGGCAGCGTCGTAAATCCGTATGTTGTCAAGCTCCGTGTCCTCGTTGTTTGAGTTGGAGCGCGCCTCGAACCTCACCTTGAAGCCGGATGACGACGAGTAGTACTCAAGGTCGTACTCCTCAAGATGCCAGGCCCCGTCGTCCTTCGATCCGTTGGCAGTAAAGTTGCCCAGAT
This sequence comes from Nitrosopumilaceae archaeon, assembly GCA_022823825.1. Lineage (GTDB taxonomy): Archaea > Thermoproteota > Nitrososphaeria > Nitrososphaerales > Nitrosopumilaceae > Nitrosopumilus. The sequence continues at coordinate 3,230 of JAJEHG010000022.1, forward strand.
GCGTCCACGTGACGCCGCCGTCAGCCGAGGCATAGACGTAGATTCCCTCCGAGTTGGAGATGTCGGCCCCCGCCCCGACGAACCTGTAAAAGCTGAGCTTCGGCTCCGACATCTGCGTCAGGTTCACCTTGTCTACCATCGTCATGGTGCATACGTTGTCGCAGTCCTCGGTTCCGCCCACCTTGTTTCCCACCTTGGATTCCGGAACCTGGACGAGGGGGCTATCCCTGATGGACCAGAACTCGTCGTCCTCCGTGGCCAGAATCCAGCGCGACATGTTGCCCCCCTCAAAGTCCTCCGAAAAGGAGTCAATCGTTGCTGCCACTGGGGCCGCGACAACTATTGATACGCTGGCGTTTCCCGAATACCCGTCGCCGTTGCTCGCGGACACCGTGATCGAGTGGTTGCCGTTTCGCAGCGCCGTCAGAGCGGATTCAAAGTTCACGCTGGCTCCTGTAGCAAGAACCCTCTGCATTATGGGCTCGTTTCTGAGAGTCCCGTTTACCGTGACGGTAATGTCCCTGATGCCGGAGTTCTGGGGTTCTCGGGCATTCCCGCTGACATCAACGTACGGCGTCGCCATGGTCGAGTTGTCGGCGGGTTTTGATATGGTGACAACGGGACCGGTAGTGTCCGGTATGTGAACGTGCACGACGTTTGACGTGGCCGACTGCCCGATTGCGTTGTTTGCAAAGATCCTAAAGTACTGATCATACCCAGGATGCCTCACGTAAGAAAAGCCGGTTGCGGTTTCAGAGTACGTGTTGTGCAGCGCCCACGTCGCGGTGTCCCTGGAGCGTTCCACTTTGTAGGACGTTATAGATGAGCCGCCGTCGTCCGGGTGGCTCCATGCAAACGATATCGTATTGCCAGACAACGAGGCCCCAAAGTTGCTTACCGCGCTGGGTCTGGTGTTTGCAGTGGACGTCGGCCCCGTTATCGATATCAGTCCCTCCCGCGTATGGCCATCCCTCCCGTCAGTTACGGAATATCGTATCGTATCGGATCTGGGGGTAGCGTGCGCAGGGGTGTATACCAGCTGGGACGAGTCCCCGTCGGTGTTTGGGATCTTTGTGGCCCTGTTGTTATGGTCTAGGGTTCCCTGTGTTGGTATATCCACAAGGTGAAACGTTAGGTAGTCCCTGTCGGCGTCCATCGCATCCAAACTGATTGTTCTTGCCGTGTTTGTGCTCAGGCTGACTGTTTGGGCCGATACAGACGGGGCCTGGTTTGTTGTCGCAATTACGTTGCAATCAAGCGACGTTACGCTCCCTGCAACGAAGGAGTTTCCGGGACATTCCTGGCCTAGAAAGCCCTCTCCAGTGGACGGGATGTGTAGCCGAATAGAGTTTGGAAGGCCTGTCCAAGATGTGCCTTGCTTGATCTTCATGTTCGTGAACTTTGACATCGGAATCGAGGAGTACTCGTCGGTTGCGGAGATAGTGCTCTCGATTCCAAAATGCCCGTCGTAGTTGTTGTTGGGATTCATGTAAACCTGTGCTACTGGAGACGCGCTTGCCCTGTGGGGGGTCGTAACGTACGCTTGGACCTGATTTGTACCATGCGTTTGCAGTCTTACCGTTATGTCGTCGCCCGGGTCTACGCGACCGTTTGGAACCAAGTATTCGTGATATACCATTTCTGTACCGATCCTATTGTTATACGCATAATACACATGCGGCTCTGTCACGCACTCGGTGCGCGTCGTAACATGTCCTACCGTCACGCCTGCTTCTATCCATTCTCGACCTGTCGTTAACCATCCGGTAGCTACTGAAATGTTTGCGCAAGCCGTCGGATCAATCCACAAGTCGGGGGAATCCAGCTCGTACTCGATTCCCTGAATCGAAGGAGGGACCGTCTGTAGCACCGCATAACAGTGGGGAGTATCACATCCCAAGATTCCAAAGGCGTCCTGTTGTATTGCCACAACGGCCAGCGCAAGAACAATGCAAAGTATGATAAGACTGGTCAATTCCCCATGCTCTCAAATACCGGTGTTATCTCGGCAAGCGTATGATAGTTGGATCCCACCCAGAACCTGGTATGTTCATCAAGATTAATGCCTAGTGAGGCCCGATAGTGATTCAAATCGCTTCCTCCTTCATGAGCTAGGACTGTTTTCCCGTCGCGCGTCATGTTGACAAAACCACCGTACACGCCCGGTTGCGACTCGAATACTTCGCGTATGTACTCGATGGTATCCTCAATTTCATCAAACGGAACAACGTTGTACTCCACATAGACCAGATATCCCTTGGACACATCCAAGTCGTAGTTGGTTATGTTCTTATTCAGGGTAAAGGTTGTAGGCACAAACTGTATGTTTAGGTAGCAATCCCCGGAAGGGTGGCACCCAGTATCCGCGTAAAGCAGCTTCTGCCCGTCTAGGATGCGGGTCGGCATCCAGTCCTCTATGTAGAACCCGACGCCCGGGTTCACGGAATATTTTTTGTGTGTTTCCGACTGGATTCTTGCAGAGCTTCCAGCGACTGCGCTGCCCGGATTTATCTCACTGTCCATAACCGTATCATATATGTTCATAGGGGCTGGCGCCCTCTGCAATGTGGATCTCTTTACCTCCCTCCCGTCGTCGACAAACTCCACTGTAGAGTACGTACTTATGATCACCTCATGGCCGCCTGCGCCCTCTGAGGCGGCCCCGCTAGCGGCCGCTTTACCAACCGGCGCATCCTCCGCCACGAAGATCTCCCAGCCCAGCCTCTTGGCGGTGGTTTCCTTTACGCAGACGTGAGCCCCGTTCGCGCGGACCGCGTGCACGAGGCCGGCGTTGCACTGTACGTCTTCCGGATTAACACCGTCGTCCCTGATCTGCTGTAGCGGTGGAGGGTAGTCCGAATACGACAGCGGGGCAAGTGACACACCAGTCACAAACGCCATAACCAACAGTAACACCGGAAGGTAGTTTTCAACCATCGTAACGTCTAAAGGTAACTAGATAATAAGTGGCGCCCGAAAATAATGTCGTTGCAAAAGAACTCGATCATGTTCACATTTATTAACACGTGACAAAGGTGGTTAATATGGTCAATCATGCGAATACGTCAGACAAGCATCATTGCCGTTGTTTTATGATTAGGCCTGAAGATATTCCTACTTGCAAGAAGCGTTTGGAAGAAGCGGGGTTTGAAAAGCAACCTGTCGGCGAAGTAAATCATGGCCAAGCGTTCGGATTACGATATAGGCTTGCAGAAATACTACAAATACACTTCAAAGTCATGCCAGATGGCCTAATAGAATCCGAATTCGAGCCTCCGCCGGAATATCCCGGCGCCCATCTCGATCCAAAGCACAGCTATCCTTCTCATGAAAGTCTGCGCTCATTGTTGAACAAAATAGGACTCACGTACAAGGTGAACACACCGATTCCAGATACATGCAATCAGCCACAAATCATTAAACCCGACAGACCACTGTCGGCATGGGAAATGGCGTTCACGATGATAGCCACGGTTGTGGGCGGTTATCTCATATACAAGATCTTCAAGGAATAACCATCACTTTGATAACCAATCGAACAGACCTTTTTCGGCTCCTTTGTAGAGGAACCGGGTTGCATAATGATACCAACCATACCCGTGGAACAGTATCCCCCTGCCTTGCTTTCCGCCACCTGCCTAACACCGTTCTGTTGGTCGCCAAGATTGATGACCACGGTCAGTGTTCAATTTAACGGGGTTGGTGCCCAATGACGATATCCGTCAATGGAGCGGATGCAAAAATTGCCGGATCGTGCCTGCCAAATCCTTCTGAGGCAAGGGGCCACGATTGTGACCCTGAATTAGGTACCAACCCGCAATTTAACACTGGGATTGAAGTACCTATATCTTAGTAACCTCTTCCCTCAGGTTTACGTGGATTCGGCCATTCCTTCATCTCATTCTATTTTTCATCTACATATTACGGACTATTCGCGCGCTAGAGACATGTCTCTTATTTCTGCCATGAGCGGCGCACGCCCTGCAGGCGGCGTACTATTCCACCAGCTTGTAGAGCCCGTGTGCGTTGCTCATCACGGGGTCGTCTGGGACCACCACCTTGAACTCCTTTAGCCGGGCGGCCAGCCTCTCCTGCATGCCGGGGATCAGCAGGCCGCCTCCCGAAAGCGCTATGGCGTACCGGTCGTCGTACTGCCCGGACATGTCGCGTATCTCGCGGGCCAGGTTCTCTGCCATCACCCTTGCGTACTTTTGGCACACGTCCTGGTTCTTGTGCAGTAAATCCACGTTGAGGTGGGCGTACCTTCCAATCTTTTTTGTCACGAAATCCGACGCCCACCTCGAGCTCTCTCCGTCTATCACCTCCATGTCGTCTATCACCACGATTTCGGTCGTCCCCTGCCCGATGGACACCACTATGGCGCTCTCAAGGTCTAGGTCCACCAGCGTCCCCGAGGCCTGGGCGACCACGGTGCACGTCTCCACGTTCAGCACCTTTTGCATCACCCTGACCATGGACTCGCGGTATCCAAACGCGTGGTACGGCAGGCCCACCACAATGCGGAGCTTTGCGTCCGCGTCGATCGGGGTCTTTGCCAGCTTGTGTATCTGGCGCAGCATCTCGGCCAGGAGCATGTCCACCTGCTTGTAGTATCTGGGATCCGGCCTGCCCCTGACTATCGGGCTTATGGTGGTGGCACCCATGGTGTCAAGCAGCGAGCTTGCCTTGGAGCCCACCGCCTCCGTCGCCTTTTCAGTCCACAGCCCGTGGATGCGCCTCACGTATACGGACGGAAAGCGCACCGCCCCGTAGTCGGATACGCACTTTACAAAGCCGGTTCCGATGTCAAGTCCGATCTTCATCAGCATGTCAGGCCCAAAATGCATTTAAGCGGAGTTTTCTGGCGGTTGTATGGCGGGCCTGCCTGCGGCGCGCGAAAATACTCTGGCAAATTCCGGCCTGATCAAAAGTCCCGGCCGGCGTACCGCGCGCCCCAACGGCGCACAAACGACACGCTCTCGACAAACCCGGACAGATGTACCATGCCCACCAGGACGGCCGCCACTCCGAGGAAACTTGGATCCCACTCGTACACGACCAGAAACGGAGAAGAAACTACGAGCGCCACCTCGGCCGCAAGTGCCGCCGGCACGGCATATACAAGGCGGAGGCGCCCCGCTAGGACGCGTAGCACGGGGCTCTGCTCGTGTTTCAATAAAAATTGGCGGTGTCTCACCGTATATGCCATGTCCGTACCGCAGGCCGCAAGCCAGAACATGACGGAGCCCCAGGCCCAGCCCATCGGAGCCAGCCATCCGGAGACGTACGCGATCCCGAGCAGCGCGCCTGCGAGGCACGTAAGGGTACTTGATACCCTCAATACTTGACGCCCACTATGACAAACCCGACAAAGCCGACGATGGCGATGATGATCGACACGTAGCCGAGGCCCTCGAGAACGGTTGACTTTATGTCCCCCTCCTCCAGGCATTCGATGTCGGTGCCGTTCCGGCCCTTTTCGCACAGCGTCTCCAGGTCGACGTCGGTAAACTCCTCGATTATCAGGGGTGACAAAGAGCCCAGCACGAGGAGCACCACCACGCCGATCACGCCGCTCTTCATCTTTTGCTTGTCTTCTGGATCCTTTTCAGAAAGTACCATGCATGACATGTCTTCAATATGATAAAAGGGGGTTTCCAGACTCGCGTGCGGTCCGGCGTCCGGACGGCCGTCACCCGCCGTTTCCGGACGATTTGCCAACACGGCGGCAGGAACAGATACCCAAAAAGAATCACAGCGATCTATGATTCTTTCTGGGTATGCAGTCGGCGATGGAGCACACCCGCATCGTGGAGGGCCCCGATGTATGCCGTGCCCTGCATGGCCGCCTCGGTGTCCGGTACCTCCACGTCCTAATAGTCAGTCAACATGTATGCGGTTCATGTTGTTCGGCTCGTTCCGCAGCAGTTAGCAAGTCTCAAAGTCAAGCCAACAGTTCTCAAAGGCTATGCCGCATCCGGCATTGAGGGCCCCCCGGGATACGAACAGGCTGGACGCTGAGATCATGGCCACTTGGGATCATTGCATGAATACACATTGCAGAATGTCATACGCACAAATACACGCCAAGTTTTGGAATATTGGTGGCGATCGCACGCATGGCCTGATTCATGCATGTATAGCGCACATTGCAATCTTTGGCAATTTTGACCCAGCTGGGGCTAGTTTGCCGTTGCATGCTTCATATCGTGCCTGTGTGCTCAACCCCCCCCCCCCTGTTTTGACGTATTTTCACGGGACGGGGGGCCGTGCATGATGGGTCTGGAGCTGCGATCTTCGCAGCTACCGGGGGGTTGGGATTCCGAGGGCAGGGGGGCGTCCTGATCGGCAGGACGTGGGGGCGGGCAGAATTTTCAGAGGGCGGGGACACAAAGGACGGGCGGCGGGTACTATTCTGCCGCCATATCCGGCAGGTAGTCCCGTTGCTTCTCATGGAGGGCATAAACTAGGTCAAACATACAGTCCGTGCGAACCTGCATCTCCTCAATGACACCTTTGGGGAACCGACGGGTGCAGTACGGCACGAAGTCCCTCTCCACGTTCACGTCAGGCAGGTTGTATTTCTTCTGATGCAGTTCGAACATCAACAACGTAAATCTGCCCCAGTCGTCCTCGCATGGGTACTGGTCGTTCAGCATCACGCCGTCAATTACTTTGGCTACTTTGCGGCCTTCCTCTTCTGTCAGTGCGTGATCTGTTGTCATGCCCCCTGCTCCGGCGCCCCCCGCTTTAACCCTTCAGTCAGTCAATCTCCACGTCCGGCAGATGCAGCTTCGCATACGTCGTTACCTTGATCTCGACGGTCTCTACGCCCCCGTACTCCTGCCGCCGTACCTGGAGCAGCTTCGAGTTCGCAAAGTCTGCCGTGCAGTCTCCCGCGCACGCGTACACTAGGACGGGTTGCTTCCCCTTCCGGGTTGCTCAATGATGCGTAGTATGTCAGTGGCCCCCGGCAGTCCGGGCAGTGTTGGTTCCTCTTCCCCTTCGTGCGTCTCTTTGCCATGTCCCCCGTTTCCCTGCCGGAGCTCACATGTTCGATAGGCGTCTTTCAATCCTCTTCAAGATGGCGTTGGTTTCATGCCGCCTAGTGCACTCCGGGCAGTATGAGGCGTCTAGGCTCCCGGTCTGTCTGGAGTCAGGCAGTCTGTGCAGGTTGGTATCTTGCACGTACTGCAACGTCCTACTTTCTGATAGGCGTCGCATGTTGCGCACTTCATGTCCTCTGTTTGACGCCCTTTGCTTTAACCCTTCCAGAGCTGATCGCAGATTCAGTCAATATTGCTTTGGTAGTTGATTCGTGCCTAGAAACTACCGAATCGTTTACTACTCCAGACTGATATCATATCGTTTTTGTAAAGTTCGCGGAGTAAGATTTTGACTCGGTAGTTTTTGTGCCTAGGAAACACCGAGGGTTCTTGGCCCCCTGCCGCAGTCCTTGCATTGTGGAGTTGGTTCCATTGCCATACCCCCGTCCTCTCTGCCCCCAATTATTCTTACACATGGCGTCATGGTCGGTTCAAAAAAGGGGGCCGTCAGGCCCCGTTTTGGGAGCATTTTTGCGTTAATTGCGGTTACCCGCAAACAATCATAGTGCGCTATGAAAGTTTGCGGGTATCTATGTTGGAACGTTATAAAGAGCGCGGCGGATTTCGTACGGCGGTGCATGGCACGCGCTAAGCGTTGGTTCCTCCCTAGGATGAGTCGAATACGTATCTATGCGGGCATGCAATCCCAGT
>JAJEHG010000059.1 GCA_022823825.1 Nitrosopumilaceae archaeon
TGGTACTGGGATTCAATGCCCGAATAGATACATGTCCGGCCTTTTGATGGGAATCCGCGCCTAGCGGACGCTATGCCCCGGGCCTCAAAAATCACCAGAGTCTTTATAAAGTCGCCACATAGATACTTACCGGACAACTCATCTACTGGATCTGATCAAAAGCATTAAAAGTAACTCTACATATGCAATCACATGTCTCGCTGGAAGAAGGGAGCACGTGAATTTGAGATGAATGTAAACCATAACGGACTTGGAAGCCACCTGTGTAGGATCCCGAAGCCGATCATGGAGATGCTGGGGTATCCGGAGAAGGTAAGGTTTACCGTAAAGGGCAAAAAGGTCACCTTTGCCGCAGGCGGCGAACAATAGCACCTTTGCATGCTTGCTGCTGATGCTGCTGCTGCTGCCGTATCGACCCGCTATTCACACGCCATGCGTTAAACGGGCGCACCGCTGATGTCCGGCATGCCGGGCGCCATCCCTCTGTTGCTGCCGCGGCCGCACAGGCCGCCACAAATCCTAAATTTCATGCCGTATTCGTGAATCCTGTGTATGCCATCTCGATGATCACCGGCGACGGGATAGGCCCCGAGCTCTCCGAATCGGCACTGTCCGTGATTGAGGCCGTCTCTGACGGGGGCGGTCCCGACCTTGACGTAGTGCGCCTCGAGGCAGGCGACGGCGCGCTTGCCCGGACGGGCTCTGCGCTTCCTGCAGAGACACTCTCTGCAATACGCCAGTCTGATGCATGCCTGAAGGCACCCGTGGGCGAGTCGGCGGCCGACGTCATCGTGGTGTTGCGGAGGACGCTTGACCTGTATGCCAATGTAAGGCCCGCTCGTTCGTATCCGGGTACCCCCGCACTCAGGGACGATATTGACATGGTCATAGTCCGGGAGAATACTGAGGATCTCTATACGGGAAAGGAGTTCGAGGTTGACGGGGGCCAAGTGGCAGTGGCCCTGCGCGTCATATCGCACGAGGCGTCGACCCGGATCGCGCGTCACGCATTTGAGACTGCCAGGCGCCGCGGCTCCAAGATGCGCGTCACGTGTGTGCACAAGTCAAACGTCATGCGCGTGACAGACGGGATATTCGCAGGGGCATGCGCGTCTGTCGCAGATCACTATCCTGACGTATCCTTTGATCAGATGTACGTGGACGCGTGCGCCATGAATCTCATACGACAGCCGCAGGAGTTTGACGTTATTGTGACTACGAACCTGTTTGGCGACATCCTGTCCGACGAGTCGTCGCAGGTTGTGGGGGGGCTCGGAATGGCGCCCGCCGCAAACATAGGGGACAAGTTTGCGCTGTTCGAGCCGGTGCACGGGGCCGGGTTTGACATTGCAGGCCAGAACGTGGCCAACCCGTCGTCGTTTCTACTGTCCGTGTCTATGATGCTCGACTGGCTTGGCGGCCGCAACGGCGATGAGTCGTGCGTGCGCGGCTCGGACTTGATAGAATCCGCCGTGCTGGGGCTTGCGCGGTCCGGAATTGCCACGACCGACGTGGGCGGCTCGTGCACCACGTCGGAATTCACACAGCACGTGGTCCGCAGGATAAGAGAGGGCGGCAACTGACCGCCTCTTTTCTCCGCGGCTTTTGACACTTGTCCTGTTTTCACTTGAATCTGACCGCCTTTGATTCCGGCGTTGTTGTTACACCTCTCCTTCCACTATACTCCACCTCTTAGTAGCCCCTGCCCCTGCCACCACAGTCCCGCTAGTCTTGCTACACTAATCCGCGTTGTCACAAACCTCGCATCTTTGCGCCTGGCTTGCGCCGGCTCCTCTCCACCGGTCAGTCCCTGCTTTTGCCCCGCCGCCCTAGATCCGAGTTGGGGGGGTTCAGCGACCAGAAGAACAGCGCCAGGCAGATGGGAATCATTATGAGTGCCGCGGCGACCACTGATATGGTGTAGAACGTCGGATCCAGTCCCGGCAAAAACGGCCCCGGAAAGACCGCGTACAGCCACAGCAGCCCTGCAAATATGATGACAAGCTTGTTTCTCTTCACGAGCCGTTTCCATCCGAGCCTTCTCTTGTCGATATAGCACCTCTTGCACCTCGACCTGTCGTCTGTCATGCACGACGTACAGCAGCGCCTGTCGCAAAAGTAGCAGGCCCTGTCGCCGAACATGGACCCGCAGAACTCGCACTCGGCCATGCCTTTGGTACTGTGGCGCCGCTTTTATGCATGCGGCTATTCGAGTGCCTCCCCCCGCCGACAGCCTGCGGTGCACACATATTGCGGCGTACCTTTTGCACGCGTGATGGCCACCTGCTGCATCTGCAAGAACACAGCTGGAACCCTAAAGATCAAGGACGGCAATCCCGCATACAAGGGCAAGCCCGTCTGCAAGGAATGCCAGGGGTACAGAAAACTGCTGCAGGAAACGCGCTAGCAGTCCTGCCTTTCGGTTCCTAACCGGATCATCCGCGCTTGTTTTTCTCGGCCCACTCCTCATACATGGAGATCAGGGCATCTACGTCCTCTTTGTCCTCTGAATACGTTATGATCACGCCGAACGCGCCGTTCGAGTCGTGCCCCCTTGCAAAGTATCCCCAGTAGCTGTCAGGCAGCTTTTCAAAGTTCTTGGAATCGTGCGCGACTCCGATCAGGTTGTTGCCCAGGGTCTCTGCCACGTCCTTTGCGTCCTTTGGATCTATCATAGTGCGCTATTTGTGCAATGTTCGAATAAACGTTGGCATGGCCGTTGATCCTTTGTTCCCTACGCCTGCCCTACCGTCAGCGGCTTTTTCCGGGTGGTGGCGCGGCCGCGTCGGGCTGGGAAGCCGACTTCTCCTCCTCCAGCCAGCACATGACGTACCCTGTATCGGTCCCGAATTTTGGCGGGGGCGTGGTGCACTTTTCCATGGCGTACGGGCACCTGTCGATGAACCTGCACTGTCTCGGCTCCTCGAAGAGCGCGGGCGGGGCCCCGGCGATGTAGCTTGGCGGCCCGCCCCGCATCGTGGGTATCGACTTTAGAAGTCCCTGCGTGTACGGGTGCCTCGGGTTCTCGTACACTTCCTGCAGGCTGCCAAACTCAACTATCTGGCCGCCGTACATTATGCCCACCACGTCTGCAATCTCTGAAAGAACGGCCAGATCGTGGGTTATCAGTATAAACGACATGCCCTCGTCTGACTTGAGCGACTTTAGCAGTGATATTACCTGGGCCTGCACCAGCACGTCGAGTGCCGTGGTCGGCTCGTCGGCGATGACCAGCTCGGGCTTTAGCAAGAGCGCCATTGCAATGACCACGCGCTGCTTCATGCCCCCGCTCAGCTCGTGCGGATACCTCGACAGTACGGACTCCGAAAGGTTGACCCCCCTGACTGCGCGTGATATGGCCTCGCTCGCGTCACCGTCGTACCCGTGCCTTGAGAGCACCTCTGAGAACTGCTCGCGTATCGTAAAGACCGGGTCAAGGGAGTTCATGGCCCCCTGGAATATCATCGCAATGCGCTTCCACCGAAAATCCGCGTCAAACCCCTGCTCTGGCATCTCGAGTATGGACTCGCCGCCGCACGTTATCCTGCCTGACGTCTCGACTGCGCCCGGCTCGAGCATCCTCATGACTGCAAGCCCCAGGGTGCTCTTGCCGCAGGCGCTCTCCCCCGCAATCCCGAGGGTCTGTCCCTTTTTCAGCTCAAAGTCCACGTCGTGTACGGCATGCACCATCTTTCTGCCCCCTCCGGCGCCCCTGCCGTATGCGCGGTATGTTGCAGAAAGCCCGTCCACGCGTATGAGGCTGTCGCCGTTCCCCGCATCGCGATCCCGGCCGCCCATTGTATGGTGGGCACGACCAATGGATATAAACAGCACGTAGGCAGTCCCACAGCATGAAGCGCCACTGCCGCGCCGACCTGCGGGGGTATACGAGGTGACGGTGCGGTGACGTTTGTGCGGACGCATGACATTGCGGACCTCGGCGAGGGCATGGTGGGCCAGACCGTCACGGTATCTGGCTGGATAGAGGACTATCGCAAGATGGCAAAGCTATCCTTTGCCACGCTCAGGGACGTAACCGGCCTCGCACAGATAATAATAAAGGACGTGGACGTGCCGGAACTCAGCCGCCAGAGCGTCATATCGGTCTCCGGCACCATACAGGAGACCAGGGCCAGGGACTATTCCTTTGAGGTTCTGGCCGACGAGATTGTGGTGCTTGCCCGGGCGTCCCACCCGCTGCCCGTCGACCCACTCGGGCGCCTTGAGAGCAACATCGACACCCGGCTCAACCACCGGGCGCTGGACATGAGGAACCAGCGGACCGCGTCCATATTCAAGATGAGGCACCACGCGCTGCAGGCGCTCCGCGGCGCGCTGACATCAGAAAAGTTCATCGAGATTACGACCCCCAAGATAATCGGGAGCGCAAGCGAGGGCGGGGCCAACCTCTTCTCCCTGGAATACTTTGGAAAGACGGCGTACCTTGCGCAGAGCCCGCAGCTCTACAAGGAGCAGATGACCCTAGGGCTGCAGAGGGTGTTTGAGATATCGAACTTTTACAGGGCCGAGAACTCGCATACGGGCCGCCACCTGACTGAGTTCACCAGCGTGGACATAGAGGCGGCCTTCATGGACTATGACGACGTGATGGGCGTGCTTGAGAGGATTGTCGCGTCGACGTGCAGGCAGGTGGCGTCGGACTGCGTCGCGGAGCAGGACGTGATAGACTGCGTCGTGCCAACGCCGGAGGCGCCGTTTGAGAGGGTGACCTACGAGCAGTGCGTCGGCGAGCTGCGGGAGTGCGGCCAAGAGGTGGAGTTTGGCGACGACCTGCTTGACTCGCACCTCCGGCTGATAGGGCGCAACCATCCGGGCTTTTTCTTTCTGACCGACTGGCCGCTAAAGCTAAAGCCGTTCTACATAAGGGAGAAGGACGGGCGCCCGGAACTGTCGCGCTCGTTTGACCTGCAGTACGGGTACCTCGAGCTGTCCTCCGGCGGCACCAGGCTGCACGACCCGGAGACGCTGAGGTCCAGGCTTGCAGAGCAGGGACTGGATCCCGCGCAGTTTGCGGATCATTTGGAGTCGTTTGGATGGGGAATGCCCCCCCACTCCGGCTGGGGCATGGGGCTTGACAGGCTCATGGCAGTGATAACCGGGGTGGACAACGTCCGCGAGGTCGTGCTGTATCCCCGGGATCCGGACAGGCTGTCGCCGTGACCGCCGCCTCCTAGTCTGAGGTCCTCATACCTGCCACCGCCGGTTTCTCGGCACATGGATGGGCAGATGGGAGAAGAGTACGATGCCGGGTTGGGGGGGGGGGGAGAAAGGGAGCGATTCTATGGATCCCGTGCCATAACTGGGATCTTAGTAGTCTCGTACGGGGTGCTGTTTTCTTCTAAACCCGCAAACCGGTGCGACGGACTGACTAGTGGAATTTTTTTGCTATTGGCAGGCATGCGTCTACTATCCTGAGCACCTCTGAGCGCACGACCATCTTGTCTATTGACACCCAGATGCGGTTCTTCCCTATGGCAAACGATATGATCTGCACCTTTTCCCGCTCCTCCCACACGAACTCTATCTCGCCCAGGTTCTCGTCAAAGAAGCTCTCAAGGTCGGTCTTTATGGCAATGTGGGAGAACTGGTACTTGGTGTCCTTTTTGTCAAGCAGTGGGGAGAGATCGTCCCTCCTTTTGTATGCGATGAGCGTACCGTGCTCGTCTATGACCCCTACAAACCGCACGTAGGGACTGATCAAGGCGATCTGGTCGCAGACTTCTGCAAGGTCCTCCCTTCTTGTCATGACGGTGGTGTATGGGGCGTGTATTTATGCTATTTCCAGAATTTCTGACGTTGGTTTTTTGAACGGCGCCGCCATGCCAAGTATTGTCACGGGAATGGCGTTTGAAGGTTAAATAATCCTGCATGTGACGTGGCTTGTGGACTTTGCCGACCTTTTTCCATTTGCACCCGAGGTCGGCTATCTGAGCCTGATAATGGTCAATTTCATAGGCTCGCTTGTTCCGTTTGTCCCGCTGCCGGGCTTTCTGCTCCTTGCAACAATGTCTGTGGGGGACAAGTTTGATCTGCATGTGCTTGCCCTGACCTCGGCGTTTGCCGCCACGGCTGCAAAGCAGATAATATTCCTTGTAAGCTATGAGGGGAGGCGCATAATCAAGCAGAGTACGCGTGACCGCATGCGGCCGTTTGAGAGACTTGTAAAGCGGTACGGGGCGGCAGCTGCGTTTGTTGCGGCGGCAACTCCGATCCCCGATGATCTTGTATACATCCCGCTGGGGCTTGCAAAGTACAGTCCCAAGAGGTTTCTTGTGGCCACGTTGGCCGGCAAGCTTGTACTGAGCTATGTAATCGTGTTCGTATCGCACTATCTGGGACTGTCGCTTGTAGAGCCGTATATGGAGGATATTGAGAGCCCGGCTCCCATCTATGTGGGGATTGTGATATTTGGCGCATCCATGACCTTGGTGGTGGTGTTGCTCTTGAGACTTGACTGGCGGCGCATCATGGGCAGAATCGCCCCGTGGACGCTTGATGATGCAGGCGATGATGCCCGTGATGATAAGAATGGAAGTTCGGTTGCAGCTGACCGCGACGACGACAGCGGCCGCGACGACGACAGCGGCCGCGGACATGCCGGTTGATGGCGGCGCTGATGGCAATAACCTGTGAATACTCCTTGACTTGTGACGGAGCGCCCCCCTCCTCCCTCTCTCGTCCATGCCTTCCGCGACACGGCGCTGCTCTCAAGATCCTCGCTCTGAAGGCTGCCTGCATCTGGCATGTGCCGCACTGACCCTCGGAGCGCAAATGACAGTACGGGGCTGCCGGCCGCCGCATCACGCGGACAGCCTAAAGTTCCATGGCATGTCTGTGGCCTCCCTGATCCCGATCCTTGTCGACTCGACAATGTTGTGCCGCGCCCCGTCATAGTCTGGATTGCCTGTAATGCAGAGCCTCGGCCCCGTCGTGAGATCCTCGCCGTACTGTCCTGACGATATGCACATGGCCTGCGCGAGCTTTGCAGGGCCGTCCGTCAGTATGCGCGCGTTCTGAGTCTTGCGGTTTCTCATCATTGCGGCGATGCCCCTCCCCGGTATGATCCCCCTGATCAGCACGGCTCCTGCCTCCGACCTGCCCGTGTCCCTGGCCGTCGCGTTAAAGCAGTAGTGCATCCCGTACGTAAAGTAGACGTACGCCCTGCCGACCTGGCCGAACATCGCCCGGTTCCTCTGCGTCTTGTTCCTGTACGCGTGGCTAGCCGGATCGTCGCTGTGCCCGTATGCCTCAGTCTCTGATATGACTCCAGAGATTGTCTGCCCGCCCGCCCTCCTTACCAGCGTGGCACCGAGCAGGTCCCTTGCCACCGTGGCCGTATCGCGCGCGTAAAACCCCCTCGGCAGGGGAAGCGAGCCGTCGCGGCATCTGGCCCCGTACGGGCCGTCAGTACGAGATGTCAGGCGTTATCACCTTTCCGGACCTGATCTCCGCTGCAATCCGCGCCGCGTTCTTGATGTCTGCGTCAAACGTGCCCCTCAGTTCCTGGTTGTATATGGTCGCGGCCGGGTGTATGGTGACAAAGTACATCCTGCCGTTCATGGACGCGGTCTTGCCCCTGTTCTTTGTAATCTCGGATCCCCCGAGAATGGACCCGAATGCCGTGTTCCCGAGTATGCAGATTATGCGCGGGTTGACCGCATCGATCTCCGCCTGGAGGTACTCTGAGCACTGTCGCCGCTCGTCGGCAGTCGGGACGCGGTTGTCGGGAGGCCTACACTTTACCACGTTTGTGATGTAGACGTCGCCCCTTGCAAGCCCCGCCCTGGCCAGGGCCCCGGCCAGCCTGGTGCCCGCGGCGCCCACAAAGGGCTCGCCGCGCGCGTCCTCGCTCCGGCCCGGCGCCTCGCCTACCAGCATGATGTCCGCGTCGAACCTTCCATTGCCCGGGACCGCGTTGGTTCTCGTGGCGCAGAGGCCGCACTTCCGGCACGACTCGACGTCTGCCCTTATCTTATCCAGTCTTGCGGCCGTCACGCTGCCTCGCACCCCCCCTCTCATATGCTGCCCACGGTGGCCTTGCCGCGTACGGAAGGGCCGCCGTTTCCCATCGCGAGGGACTGCATGGGATCGCCCTTGCCGCAGTTTGTTATGGGCGTTACCTCAAAGTCTTTGCCGCACGCCGACACCGACCCGAAAAGGCCCGGGGCCGTCCCGGACACTACGACGTCCCTTACCGTCTCTGCCAGCTCGCCGTCTGTGATCTTCTGCGCGTACTGGCACGAGATGCTCCAGTTGTACCTGTTCATGTCTATTGACGGTATCTTCATGTCATATATTGCATATCCGTCCCTGACGTCCCGGATCATCTCGTCTACCGTGTGGTCGCCCGGCTCTATGCACGTGCAGGCCATGCGTATCAACGGCATGAACCCGTAGCCGGCGGCCCTCATGTTGCCCGTGGGCTCGGCGCCGTACGCGGCGGCAGTCTCCCTGCTCTGCATGTGCCCCTGCAGGACGCCGTGCTTGACCAGCTGCGTCCTTGAGGACCTGACCCCCTCGTCGTCATAATCGTACCATCCGAGGCTGCCGGGCGCGGTTGGATCGTCAAACACGCTCAGCGCCTCTGATGCTATCCTGCCGCCTATCCTGCCGCCCCACCACGCCCCTCCGGCCCACGCCATCTCCCTTCCCATCACGCGGTCGGCCTCTGAGGGGTGGCCCAGGATTTCGTGGACGAGCAGGGCCACAAAGTTCGGGTTCATTACGACGTCCGCGCCGGCCACATGTTTTGCCGTGCCGGCCGCTGCAAGCTCCGAGGCCCTTGACGCCACGTACAGGGCCCTTGAATGCGACTCGCCGTCTACCGCCTCCAGTCCCCCCCTGCCCCCGACAGTCGAGTCTACTGTGCGCGTAATGCGGCCCCCGCTCCTTGCGTTGTCTGCAGCCGCGGTCGCGGTCATCGAGACTGTGGTGTCGGTGTACTCCTCGAGTATGTCGGCGCCCTCGCTGCTTGTAAAGTATTTTGAGACCGTCGCAAACTGTGGGGCCGCAACGGAGTTTGTTATGTGCGGCATGCCTGATATGGCCTCGCTGCACTCGAGTCCCAGCGACATGATCGAGTCGTGGTCAGGCTTCCTTGCGACGCGGCGCGTGATCCTTGCGGTATGGGGCCTGATGTCGCGTAACGCGATGTTGGCGCGTGGCGCCGCTGCCTCGGATGTCGCCTCTCCGGCATGCGGCCCCTCGCCTGTGCGCGCTCCCAGGCCGGCGCGGTCTATGGCTTCTTTTACCGCGCCCGCCGATTCCGGACTGGAGACTGACGCGAACCTCCAGACGCGCCCGCCGTCGAGAATCCTGATGCCGAGTCCAGAGTCGGACACGTCCCTGACGTGATCCACCCTGCCGTTCTCCACGAGTACCTGCGTGCCGCTGCGCGTCTCTGCCCTGGCGTCGCAGTATGCGACTCCCGGCAGGCCTGCCGCATACCTGACTGCGCCGCAGGCCAGGTCCTCCAGATGCCCGTCCATGTCTCTGCGTGGCGCGCCCCTCTCCTAAATTTTTACTGCGGCCCCTGCCGCCCCTTTTTGCCAGCGCCTGCGCCCGGTTTCCGGCCCCGCGCGCCGTGATCAATCCCTGATCTTGCCGGAGATTCCGGGCATCGTAAAATAGTACTCGTCCTCAAACGCAAAGTCCGTGGAGCCCTTCGACCGGAGGGCCTTGAAATACTCTGCGCAGTCCTCGTAGAACCTAGTGTTTTGCGCATGCCGCAGCTTTCCCATGGCGCGCAATCAAGGGCCGTAAATATGCGACGCGATGTTGGATTTTCCGGCCCGTTTGGCGCGTATTTCTTGAGCCTTGGCGCCGCATGAACTCTCCTCCGACGCCACCATCTCCACCATCACAACATCTCGCTGTATGCATGTCCTTTCTTGATGTCTAGGCCGTGCCTCGCCTCGTGTCCGATATATTCTCAAGTCGGTTGAAATATTGTGCCTGCAATTCCAAAGCTTGGGATACATTCAGGCACTAACCTGAAGTTGACCCGGGGGCGTACCATGCCTGCGCGCGGTTATCTCGAAAGTGCGGTTGGTGCAGATCTGACAAACGCCTGAGTGTGCCCAGACGTGTATCTGCTCTTGAATGCGCGTATCCCGGATCCAAATCTCATAAATCTATTCATGTAAATACATACCAACCGTGTTTTTAAGAGAATTCGGTGGCGAGTGCTATATAACTCGGATCGATGAGACTGTCATAAAAGATGGCAAGGCCTTTGTCAGTCGGCCAAGCCGGATGTACATGATTACTATGCCGACTTTACAATAATTCCGGAAGAAAACAGGGTGGTTCGACTAGACGTAGGCTCGGAAGAGGTGGGATGCGATCCTGACAAGACGGCGGGAATGCGCCGCCTACCGGACTACATAAGAAAACCGGAGGGTAGGTTTCTAACCCTTCCGTTCGGATGCATGCAAGACGGGTTTAGAATAGACGTCATTCATCATCACGCCAAGAAAGTCGAGCGGGATCGCATGAATCTGTCGTTATGCCTCGTAGACGGTTCTGTGACGGGTCCCGCGCCGTATGGGGAGGACTGGGTCCTGAACCTCTCCGGAAGATTCCACGTTTCAGCCGGGATGGACGGAGGACATCTGGAGATGTAAGACTGACGGTTCCGCCGCTTTGCGCCTATCGTGTGAGGATACAGAAAGCGCGTGTAGCGATGCCAACAGGTGAAAATGTGCAATATGCCGGCCCGCTAAAGCAATTTTACGTTTAAAGCGTCATATTGAGTATCAGTATTGCTAGGTAGGTTCACGGTGTGGTGGTGGGGGGGGGGGGAGGAGGAGGACAGAGGAGATCTTGGCGGGTTCAAAATGACAAGTACAATCTGCTTGGGGACTGAACGGTGAGGAACGCAGACCTGATTAGATGATAACCCCCCTCGTCGTGACTGGCGTGATGGAGCGACCCCTGCGGACTCATGGGACGCGGAACACAATCAGACCGCGCACTCTTCGACCTGAATGGGGCAATCCGAGCTGCTGTATAACTGGACTGCGCGTCCTGATAGGTGACTGCAGCTTCCGTTCCGTCAAGACCAACCATCAGAAGGGAGGTGAAAGAAAGAGATGGACACATGCATAACGGCAACCACAAGCATAGGAATAGACATCAGCAAGAAAAAGTGTGACTACTGCGTCCTGGATCCCGCGGGGAAGATCGTCGAGAGGGGACAGTACCCCAACACGGTACGGGACGCGGGGGAGGCCGCACGGGAGATGGCGCGCAAGTACGGCGCGAAAAAGGGAGGATGCAGGGCAGTCTGCGAGTCCACCGCCAACATGTGGAGGGCCACGTACGAGGCGTTTGAGGACGCGGGGATTGGCATCTGCCTGGCAAGCCCGTACAAGCTGAAGATGATCACCAAGAGCGCAAAAAAGACGGACAGGGAGGACGCGCACAAGCTTGCGGTGCTCCTCCGGGCAGGCATGATAGAAGCGTGCCATGTGCCGACCCGGCACGTCCGCGGCATCAGGACCCTGATACGGCACCACGTCAGGCTGACCCAGGACAGGACCAAGGTGATAAACAGGATACGCGGCATCCTTGAGGCCTACAACGTAGGCATCGAGGCAAAAAAGCTGTACTCGCTCAAGGGCATCAAACAGCTGGAAGCGACCGAGCTCGGAACCGCAAACGAGACGTTCGTGCTGCAAAAGCACGTCCGGCACATGCAGTACCTTACGGAGTCCCTGTCAGACACGGACATGCGCCTCACTGCAGAGGCGGCGCAGAACAGGGACGCCGTGCTGCTGATGAGCATGCCCGGCGTCGGGCCGTTCGTAGCACTGCTGATGGCCGTGGAGATAGACGGCATATCCCGGTTCGGGGGCCCGAAGAAACTGGTCTCGATGGCGGGATTCTGCCCGAAGATACGCGAGTCCGGCGACTCTACGCATATGAACCGCATCAAAAAGCAGAACACCAACAGACTGGTAAACTGGGCCATGTGCGAGGCGGCGCAGGTGGCCGTGCTGCACGACCCGAAGATGGCGCTCGTATACGAGGCCGCCAAGCGGCGGCACGCGGACAAGCATGCGCTCGGCATAGTGGCAGTGGCGCACAAGATGGTCACTATAATGTGGCACATACTGAGCACCCAGACACCGTACAAGTCACGCAGCGAGGAAATGTACCGGCGCAAGCTGAACAAGATCAAGAGTGCAGGCCGGAAGCGGAAGTAATCCTCCTGCGGCATGCCCGATCTTGGCAGCTGCCACGCCCCAGCGTAAGCTATAAACCGCTGGCTGCCGAACCACGCACGGAATGGAAGTGCATCGACACAGTCGTGCCAATCATGCCTGAGGGGTTACATAGGAGATTCTCTGAATTGGAGCCAACCTCGATCCGATGTAAAAATATCCCCCAAATGATCACTCGGGTAACTCTCGAGTCTGCACAAGAACCGGAAAGGGGCACGCATGATCCTACGGAGTGCCGGATTCTAGCTGGACGGTACGGCCGTAAACGAGCTTTTGTTCGGCTGTCATGCCCTTCATCCTCATACCGATTGGAGAGGCATTGTCTTGTTTCACCAACTGCTTGACCATTTTGTTTCTTTCCTTGATCTCCAGTCTGGTCATGACGTGAATATCCCCCAGCAGCGTGTCAAGCGCGTCAGAAGCTTCCTCCCTGCTTAGGACTTCCTGCTGCCTCTCGCGTACCAGCATGGAGAGGAACCGGACTAGGAGAACGTCGGTGATATGATCGACGTCGCGGTATCCGCGTTTCAGCATGTGGGTTTTGAACGTGCCAAGTCTTCCCTCGTATGTTTTTTCCAAGCTGCTCATATTTGCCCCAAGAATCTCGTCTGAAAACACGGCTAAATCCTCCAGTATGTCGCTCATGTCGGACTCTTGGCCTGCAATGTAGTCCATCTGTTCGCGGGATGATTTGACAAACGCCTCGACTATGCTCTCACTAGACGTGTTTTTTTGTGGATTCGCGTTCAGAAGGGACGCCACATCGTAGATCTGCTTTGGGACGTCGGCGGCATGCCTCTCATCAAGGCCTATCGTGTGGCGCGGCAGCGTTGTAAGCTTGTCTCCGATGAGCGACTCGCGCGAATACGCGTTGACTGGGAAGTCGATGGGCAGTCCCATGATCTCCTGCGTGGGCTCGATCCGGGTGGTGGAATGCATGCGCTCAATGCCATAAAACATGTCAATCTTTACGGTGCCCATGCCACCCATCACCGACTCGTATTCGCACATGTATGTGAGCAACGGCAGCTTTCTACTTGGCGTGACTCTTGGGACGTGCAAACGTATCGCAAGCCACCCGCTCACCTCTTTTGCAACGTCGCGCATGGCGGCAGCAGTCTCGGACTGTGACCATGCCGTCATCACGTCGACGTCGATGCTCAGGCGCCTGGATCTTTCGTCGCGTACGTAAAAGGGGACGGCCATTCCGCCTTTTAGCGTGCAGTCAGAAATCCGGTTTTGTACGTGGTACAGAATCTCGTAGTCATTCATGAATTTTTCCACGTACTCGAGATTCCCGAACCCGTGCCGCTTTGCCGCGTCTTTGATGCCCTCAACGTCTGCGATACTCTGAAAGTGCCTGTCGGTCATGCCGGAGACTCCTTGACTATCATTTCTAGTATCTTGGCCATTTTTGGTGTCTTCGCGCATTTTAGCGCCGTCTCGGCGCTAAGCAGTCCGCGTTCTTCCATGATGTGGAACATGCGGCTCAGTTCAAGGTCGTCGACCGGCACGCCATTCATGTGCGCCTCGGCCACCAAGTCGGCAAACGCCTTGGGTGGCGGGGCGATGGTGGCCCTGCCAACCTTGCTGCTCTCCCTTACTGCTATCACGCTGCCAACCGACTGCACCCTGAACAGCTCACCTATCATGCCGGGGCTAGGCTTGCTCGCGACGACAGTGCCCTTGTCCAGTATCTCACCGAGGAGGTCTGCCACGTATCCGCCGCGGCCGGGGACTGTATACACCGTGTATACCATCTTCCCGAGCGCCGTGTGAAGGTAGGATGTGAGCGTGGACATCGCGGTGAACTGGAACCTAAACTCCGAGTTCTTCTCAAGATGGTTGTACGCGTCGGCAAGGCTCCCGTCGAGGCCGTAGTCCGACGTGTATTGAGTCCGATCGTCCCCGTCCCGGACGTACTGGGTGATTGTATTGTTCTTCTGTCCCGACCATTTACTTATGAACATTCTCATCTTTTCGTTTCTCGCCTGCATGATCTCTGCCGCGTCTGGATGTTCGGTGATCACGGCCGCCTCTGATGCTATCATCCCTAGCAAGAATAGGTGGTTCCGTACAAAATGGAACGCGTCGCTGTCCTTATTGATGCGTATCTCGTTTGTCCCACCTGCCTCAAACGTGTACAGTCGGGAGTGAGGGCCGTCTGCAACGAATTTCACGCGGGTTCTTTTTCCACCAACGTCTACCTCAAACACCTCCGCGGCGCCCATCTCGTCACGCATGGACTGCATGCGCACCCGAGTGTCGAGTTTGTGGCCGTTTGCGCCGCCGCCTGCTGCAAAGTAGTCAAAGACCGAGCGCACCGGGGGTACCGGGCGCGTCTCTGATCTAGACCTGTGCAGCACTGATCTGAGCGCATCGCACGCCGCGAAAGCGTGCTCCGCGTCCCTGTACTCTGCGCTGTCCTCAAGGAACCTGGTCTTTGCATAGTTTACCGGGACGTGGTCCAGGTTGAGCGAGCCGACGACCCTAGCGCTCTCGGGATGCGCGGCAAACCCGAACTTTGCAAACGCCTTGATCAGGCGCCCGTTCCAGAACAGGTGTATTCCGTAGTTGCCACGTATTGACCTTTTTTTCAGCAGCGCAAGACTGCCAGCAATCTCACGGTTGAATTGGAGCGGGATCCTAACGTCCGTCCTACTGCCGTCTGCGATCTCCTGTACTGCGGGCCTGCAGTGGACGCTGTTGACGCGTATGGACACCTGCCCAGACTCTACATACGAGGAGTAACGTATCCCAAAACCCTCCTTGAACTTTGAGACCTGGTTTGGGTACAGTGGCACGACTGCATTCCATATCTCGACCCTGGTCCCGTGCCAGTCCTCCGAGTCGGACAGCTCCCTCTCGGAGATTGCAAAGTTCTCCCATCCCTGCGACCTGTCAGAGAGCCATCTTTTTTCATCATATTCAGCCCTGTACTCTGTGTGCGCATCCTTTGCCGACGTAGTTATAGAAAAGCATCTTCCGAGAGCCGTGCATGCTCCCTTCATACCTATCCCGAAACGGCCCAACGTGTCGGAGGTCGCTACGGCGCCGCCGGTCTCCCTCGCAATGGTCATTGCATCGGCCAGCTCGTCCTTGTCCATCCCGCGGCCATCGTCGCTGACCCTAATGCGCCTCTCTACAAAGTCTATGGCAATCTGCACGTTCTCCACGGTATCGGGAATCCTAGCGTCGATCGCGTTGTCAACAAGCTCCGCGATGGCCTGCTCCGTCCTGTAGCCCACCGCGCCGAGCTTTCCCATGAGCGACTTGTCGGGTGTAATGTTTATGCGGTGTGTCTTGAGCCCCATGTACGTGATGATTATTGTCTAAATTTATACTTTTTTAGGAGACATTCCTCATATTATACAATATATATAATGTGTATATTGGTATCATTCAGTTAATGCATGCATCTTCGTGCCTGGCACATGCAGGAATCAAACCACGTGACGCCATGGCCTGACCTGTTGCAACGACAGTGTCTCCCACTACAGGCGCCGCATTTCATACAGTGGTACAACTACGACAGGCCACACATGGTTGCAACGACAGTGTCTCCCACTGCAGGCGCCGCACGCTTAGGCGGCTCTTCACATACGCCCATATCGTAAGATATGTGGCCTAGTCGGCTTTTATGCGTTATCGGGTGATAGCACTACAACTCGATATCTCTGAGGCTTAATCCGTTTCCTGTACGCATACGGACTCAAATGGTTATAATTTATGCCTAAAAACAAGACCTGCATTCAGGGCGTGACGGAAGGCCGTCTTGTGGTGAGGTACTTGTACCCAAGCCAAGTCATTACCCGACAATGCGCATGACCCTCTGCATACACTTGGTTCATGCTTGTGACCCTGTTGGTAATCTTGGCAGGCCTACAAGCTTATAGATCATATATTCTGTGAGTCCCGATGGATGGATCCGAGGCGATGCTGTTGCACCTAGATATGGCCAAGATCGTGGTAGAAAACAGAGGACTGAAGATACGACAGCTCGGACAATGACCAAGCATGGCAGGATAAGGGCAGACCTTGAAGGGCAGGTAGACCTACTGATGGAGAGGGTTACAGGGTAGGGCAAAGGGCCGGCAAGTACGGGAATTCTAACACACCTTCCTTCACCGATTCCATGTACAACGGGAACCTAGTATGGATTCAGGTCCACGCCTGTCAAATTTCAAAATACTGACAAATAGGGATGAATTTTCGAGAGGCCTGAGTGCATACCGCATACTGTATGGACTCGGGAGGCAGGTCGACACATTTCACGACACGGACGCATGCGAAGGGCCGTCTCAGCATACCGCGGCGATGGTAGCGGTAGCGGCGGCAGAGGGCGCCGCCGCAGTCTGCGCCTGCCATTCCGCGCGTTCCGGGCAGTCGGGCGGCTTGAATATATGCCAGTCCGGATCCTCGATCATGCGCTCCACCGCCATACGCGGAAACATGCCCATCTTCTGACACATGCGTGCGACGGACACCAGCACGGAGAACACCTCGCGCCCCTCATAGGTGTCCAACCCCCCTCCAGTCTACAGCCGTACCTGGTGCCCCCGCGTGAGTCAAACTAGGTAGGGCATCGTATGCCCGCAATCCCGTACAGGCTCAATGGATTTGGCGCATCGGTCAGGATGTTTTACGTTTGGGTGTGATATACTGACGTTCCCACCCATTATTGCTGATGAAAAATAATGAGTGGGAACACCATTGATGTAACGTCGCGTGGATTGGATTTAACCCGTTCGGGCGGGGGCCGGGGGCGCTAGGCATGCAGTCGGAGACTGTCGTGCTGCGCAGGGAGCTGCACGCGGTCCACGCGGAGAGGGATCTGTACCGCGACACCATGCAGTGCATGGCGGCCGCGATAGAGTCGCTGAAGCTCGACCTGGCAGAGGCAAGGGCGGCCGCCGCGGCGCGCGAGGAGAGGAGCGAGCGGCAGCGGCGGGAGACTGACGGCATGATACGCAGGAACGAGGCACTGGCGGGGCTGCTGGAGCAGAACGGCATCCCGCTTGAGGCCGCCGTCCTCGCGGAGTGGGATGCCACCGCGGAGCGGCAGGAGCTTGCCCGGACAAGGGAGGAGCTCGCGGCACAAAATGCCGAGAACAAACGCGCCAGCAACGCGCACACGCCGCCC
Source organism: Nitrosopumilaceae archaeon (assembly GCA_022823825.1). Taxonomy (GTDB): domain Archaea; phylum Thermoproteota; class Nitrososphaeria; order Nitrososphaerales; family Nitrosopumilaceae; genus Nitrosopumilus. Next base: position 17,392 of record JAJEHG010000059.1, read on the forward strand.
GCGTCGGGCAGCGCGGCGCAGGGCAGGCTTGCCGCGTACCGCAAGAAGAACAAGGAAAACTATTCGGCCGGTGAGACGGGCGGCGGCAGGGGGGCGCCGCGCAAGGGCAGGGGAATCAACATACTGGCCATGGCGTTTGGCAAGAAGGGCGGCGGCAGGAAGAAGGGCGGCAGGAAGAAGGGGGCCGAAGGCGACACGCTTGAGGACATCCCGGTATCCGAAGAGTGCGACCACACCACCGACACGTGCCCGACATGCGGGGCCGACGCGGACACCCAGGTGGTCGTAATGGACGTCATAGACGTCCCGGAGCCCGTAAAGGCGGCAAAGAGGAGGCTCCGCACGTCGCGGGGCAGGTGCAGGAACGGGCACAGGATAGACACCGCCCCCAGGGGGCTCACGCGGGGCTCCGTGTTCGGGCCGAACCTCATGGCCGCGATCGTGTTCATGTTCTTTGCGACGCTCAGCCTGGCGTCCATCCGCGACATGCTCTCCATGTACGGGCTGGAGTCGGTGTCGAGGACCACCATAATGAACGCGCTGGCGGCGGCCGCGGCCCAAAAGTTTGCGGCGCCCGCGTCCCGCATATCGCGCAGGCTGAAGGACTCGCGGTTCCTGATGGCAGACGAGACGCCCATCAGGATAGGAAAGAGCCGCGGCTACGCGTGGGCGTTCATAGGGGAGTACGGCATCACGATCACCGCGGGCCGGTCCAGGGGCCAGGCGGTAGTCGACCTGCACTGCCCGTATTTTGACATCCCGATTGTAACGGACGGGTACGTCGTATACGACAGGTTCCGGGTGCGGCAGCGCTGCTGGGCCCACATCCTCCGCGACGCGGAGCTGCTCGCCGCCATACACGGCGGAAGCCTGGCCGAGCTGCACCAGCGGCTCCAGTCCACGTTCCACAACGCGAAAAGGCTGCCCCCGGACATAACGGACGAGGAGCTAAAGGGCTGGATTGACGGCGTCACGCACATCGCGGACACGTACTCGCGCCTGGGGCACACGTTCGGCGGCAAGCTGCGCAACGCGGCGCCGGAGCTGTTCACGTTCGTCAGGCACCCGGGCCTGCCCCCGACAAACAACATGTCCGAGCGCACGCTGCGCCGCGTCGTGCTGCACCGCAAGATACGGCTCATGTTCCGGAGCGCCACCGGCCTGCAGACGTACGGCACCCTGATGACCTGCATGATGACGTGGGATGCGCAGGGCAAGGACCTGATGGAAAAGATCCACGCCGCCATCATGGCAAACTAGCACAGGTGCCTGCTTCGGGCAGGCGCCTGCCGGGCTGGATGGAGGTGGGGGGTTGGACACCTATGATAACTTCCGTCCTATGGAGGGCCTCCGCGTACAGTTGCACTTTAGCTCCGTGCCTGTGACGGGGGCTGAAAATTTATAGCTGCCGCTAGGGGGGCAGGCACCGGTGCGAACCGCCGGGGGATTATCCCCTCTTTTGGCGTGCCTTTTTCATCCTGTTGAGTTTGCGCTCATACAGCTCCTGGTTGCGCGACTGGTAGGGCGTCTTGGTGTGCAGTATGTGCCACATTATCGTGACCATCTTGTGGGCCACGACGATTATCCCAAGCGCGTGCTTGTCTGCATGCCTCCGCCGGGCCGACTCGTATATGGCCGCCATCTTTGGATCATGACGGACCGCTATCTGGGCGGCCTCGCACATGGCCCAGTTGACCAGCTTGTTGGAGTTGATCTTCTTTATGCGGTTCATCCTAGTCTTTTTGCTGGACTGCTTTACCGTCGGGCAGAACCCCGCCATCGAGACCAGTTTCTTCGGGCCGGAAAATCTCGATATTCCGTCAATCTCCACTGCCATCAGCAGCGCGACGAACGGCCCAACGCCCGGCATGCTTGCGAGCAGCACGGCATCCTTGTTTTGCGCCGCGTCTGCCTCCAGCTCGCCGTCAATCATGGCTATCTCCTCTGTCAGGCTCCTCATCTGCCGCACGCACTGCTGCAGTATCAGCGTCTCGTGCGTGGTGGCCAGCGTGATTTCTTGCAGTTGTTTTACGCCTTTGTGTGAATACATTTTTGTCGCCTGTATCGACCTGCCGTAACCGTCAAGTATGCTGTGTATGCGGTTAATCACGTGCGTCCTGTCACGGACCAGCTTGACGTGGTGCCTCACCATGTTCCTGATGCCGCGCACCTTTTTTGACGGCACGTGGCACTCCGGAATCATTCCGACCCGGAGCACGTTGGCGATCTTCTGGGCGTCCACCCTGTCCGTCTTCTTGCCCGTCTTGTTTATGACGGCCATCTCAAACGTGTTTGCCAGCTTTATGCCGATTCCAGCGGCCTCGAACGCCTCGTACGTGGTCCTCCACATGTTGGCAGTCGTCTCGCACGCCGCCCTGCATGATCCACCTTTGCGGTATCTTTCTGCGAGGTCCCGGGCGCACTTTTCTGCATCGGGTATGGTGTTGAGGAACTGTCCCCTCTCGACGACAACCCCCCTCCCGTCAACTACGCAGTAGTCGCACTTCTTCTTTCCAATGTCAATTCCTATGCTTGCTTTCATCCTTTCTATCACCTCCTTGTGGATGCATGGGTGTGAATGTGGTGGAACCAAAGCCGCATACACCTATGAGGGCGCGCAGCCCAGTCATACAGCAGCTAGAATAGCCCCATTCAGTTACAAGAGTGCACCATCCCGTTACGGGAATACGTGTCCCACGTTCAACCAGGGGTCGTTCCATCACCCTCGCTAACAAGTAGGAAGTTATCATCCATTCAGTTACGCGCCCCTCCGCGCAAAGGGTTTTATCACGAGCCGGGGCCGTTCCCCTGATTGGACAAGGTTGTGGCGGACACAAGCGTCGTGATAAACGGACAGCTTGCATCCCAGATTGAATCCGGCTCGATACGCTCCGTTGAGGTGATAATCCCGCAGGCGGTGGTCGACGAGCTGCAGTCCCAGGCCTCGTCAGGACGCGGGCAGGGATTCGTGGGACTCCAGAGGCTTGACCGTCTCCGCGAAATGGCCGGACAGTTCGGGCTTGGGGTGTCCCAGAGGGGCCAGCACGTCTCGTCTGCTGACATAGACCTTGCCGGGTCGGGGCGGATAGACGCGATAATAACCGACGTGGCAAGAGACGAAGGCGCCACGCTCTACACGTCTGACAAGGTGCAGCACCTGGCCGCCAAATCCCAGGGGATCCCGGCCGTCTTTCTGAGGGATGACGCCGCCCGAGGCCCCTCAGAGGATGACCTGGAGTTTTTGAGGTTCTTTGATTCTGATACGATGTCCGTCCACCTAAAGGAGAGGCAGCCGCCCCTTGCAAAGAGGGGCAGGCCCGGCGAGTTCAAGCTGGTGGAGATCCCGTCAGACCCGCTTGACCGGGAGTACCTTGAGACGCTGTCCTCGCAGATCATAGACGCCGTAAACGCCACGGAGCAGAGCACTATTGAGATCTCCATGGAGGGGGCCACCGTGGTGCAGCACGGGGACTATCGCATTGCAATGACGCGCCCCCCCTTCTCCGAGTCGTATGAGATTACAATCGTGCATCCGACTACGAAGATGTCCCTGTCCGACTACGACGTGTCAGAAGCCCTCACAAAGAGACTGGGCGGGATGGCAGAGGGCATCGTGATTGCGGGGCCGCCCGGCTCCGGAAAGAGCACGCTTGCCTCCAGCCTGGGAAACTTTTACCACCAGCAGGGACAGATAGTAAAGACGTTCGAGTCGCCAAGGGACCTGCAGGTGGACTCGGGCGTCACGCAGTACAGCAAGCTTGAGGGCAGCTTTGAGAACACGGCTGACATACTGCTGCTCGTGCGGCCCGACTATACCATATTTGACGAGGTGCGCCGCAGGGAGGACTTTGAGACGTTTGCGGACCTGAGGATGACCGGGGTCGGAATGGTCGGCGTGGTGCACGCAAACTCGCCCATCGACGCCATACAGAGGTTCATCGGCAAGATAGAGCTTGGCATGATTCCAAACGTGCTTGACACGGTGATCTTCGTCAGGGCCGGCAGGATAGACACCGTGTACGACCTTCGGCTGGAGGTAAAGGTGCCGTCGGGCATGACCGAGTCGGACCTTGCGAGGCCCGTGATAGTGGTGAGGGACTTGGAGCGCGATCGCGCTGCATACGAGGTGTACACGTTTGGCGAGGAGAACGTGATAGTGCCGATATCGCCGGACAAGGCCGGCGGGAAGACCAGCAAGGGGGTCTACAGGCTGGCCTCAGAAAAGGTGCTTGAGGTGGTAAGAAAGTACGACAGGCGCGCAGAGGTAGAGTTCGCGTCCGAGGACAGGGCCAGGATAATTGTGTCAAAAAAGCACAAGGCCCGCATAATCGGCAAGGGCGGCTCCAAGATAGAGCAGCTCCAGGACCACCTGGGGGTACACCTTGACGTCCGGACCCGGGAGGAGATGCAGGAAATGCAGGGGGCGGCAGGCCTGGACGCGCCGACCGAGGACGGCGATGCGGGCGGCCGCCACAGCGAGACGGCCGCCGGGTATGAGGATTACAACGGCATTGACGAGGGCAGCTACAATGGAGGCGGCGGCTTTGATGGCAATAGCAACGGCAACAACAACGTTGATGATGACGATGATAGTGATTACGGCAGCGCCGCGGACTATGACAACTACCGTTCCGGCCGCGACCGCCGCCCGTCGCGCTCTTCTGGGAGGCGCCGCAGGCGCGGTTCGGATAACGCCGATCTAAAGTTCTCGTTTACAAGCAACCGCAACCTGATCCTCATAGACGTGGGCAGAAAGCACCCCTCTCGAAACGTCGAGATCGTGGGCCCCGACGGCAGGCAGATTGCAACCGGGTGGACGAACAAAAAGGGCGTCGTAAAGATCTCGACGCGCGCCCCCGGGGGCCGCGCCATACTTGACGCCGACTCCCCCGAGCGCAACATTGTGGTAAGGCTGGCCGACTGACCGCCGCCGGGACCTAGTGCGCGGCATCCGAGCCCGTCTTGCCAGCCGGCTTGCCGTCCTCTTTTCTGGACGCCCCCCCGAATCCGGATATTACGCCCGGGTTTGCCTTTAGGTACGTGACGAACTTCCGCAGCTGCCTCGTGGTCTCCGGGTTGAGGTGGTGCTCTATGCCCTCGGCATCCTGGCTTGCCGCGTCGTGCCTGATGCCGAGCATCCCGAAGAACTCTACGAGCGTGTCGTGCTTTTGCCTTATGCCCTCCGCTATGTGGGCGCCGCTGGGTGTCAGGTTTATGCCGCGGTACTTTTCGTGCTCTATGTGCCCCAGCTCGTCGAGCCTCTTGAGCATCTGCGTGACGCTGGGCGCGCTGACGTCCATGTACCTCGAGACGTCAAGCGTGGTGGCATACCCCTTGAGCTCCACCAGTTCCGCAATGACCTCCAGATAGTCCTCCATGCGGGAGCTGGAACGGAGGCGCTCGGACTTGTGGGCCGCCTTTATGGATTCCAGGCGTCTGCTGTCCCTTGCCATACCCTTGTGGTGCGCAGCCGGGTATAATTGGATGTTTTCACCGCCGCTCCCGCCGATACCGTGCGTGAGCGTGGGCGCGTCCACACGCGCATCGCCTGCACGCGTCGTGCCCCCGTACTCGCGGCGGGGGCGGCCCGCCAGCCGCCATGCTGCGAACGGTGAGTCCTTAACTAGTTATTCTGTCATGCTCGATCATGCACCCCGACGACCCCATGCGTAGGCGCCTAGAGCGCCTCAGGCGCATATCGGACTCTGCAGCGGCCCGCTCCGATCTGTACAAGGACGTCGCAAAGGCGGGGCACGGCACCGTATCCGACGGCTCCCTAAAGTACCTGAGGAGCGTGTCTGCCCCCGGCAAAAAAATCCAAAAGATCGGCTTTATCATGCTCTGGATCCCGGAGCCGACCGGCGTTACGTGCGCCGTGGGGGCCCCCATGATCCTGGCAGGACGTTACCTGGAGAAGAGGTACAACAGCTCGACCATTCACGAGATCGGGCACGTGACAAAAAACACCATCACCACGATGCGGGGCCTGTAGCACGCGCGTGCAGTTTGTCCCACGCTACCTGATCCCGGGCCCGCACGCCGCAAGTACAATTTTAAGACGACGCGCGGCACGCCTGTCATGGCGACGCGCGCGCAGATCCTCATACCCATATCGATTGCGGCCGTGATAGTGGGCGTGGCCGGCATTTACGCGATTCCCGAGGAGAGCAAGCTTGAGACCGTCGAGTTTCCGCGCGGCATGATAATGGTGGACGACGTGGCCTTGGAGGTCCAGATAGCGGACACCGAGCCGCGCCGCGTCAGGGGGCTGATGTTCCAGGAGCAGCTGCCCTACGACCAGGGAATGATATTCGTGTTCCAAGAGCCAGGGGCGTACTCGCTGTGGATGCTCAACATGCAGTTTCCGCTTGACATGATATGGTTTGACAAGGATGGCGCGGTGGTGCACATAGAGCAGGGCGTGCCGCCGTGCAAGACGGCGCTTGAGATCACCACGTGCCAGAGCATCGTGCCGAACGGACTGGCCACGTACATCTTGGAGGTCACGGCCGGCTTTGTGGAGATGCACGGCATCACGAAAGACTCGAGGCTCTCCATAATCTCGATCTGAGGCGCGCCGGCGGCCGGACCCGCGGCAAATCCTTATTTCTGCATGCGTGCGGTTACTAGTGATGCGAAAGATCCTGATGCTGCCAATCCTGCTTGGCGCCGCGGCCGCGGTATCCTTTGCAGGCCTGCTGGCGTCCGGCGGCCCGACAGCAGAGCTGCCGGCGGCCCCGACGCCGCCGCAACCGCCGCAACCAGTAGAACTCGGCAAGGTCTTCACGTACTATGACGTTGAGCACGTCTCTGCGGAACTGGAGGCGCGCGGGCTCTCGCTGTCCATGCCAGTGCCGATCACGGATCATACCATCCCCCAGTACTGCGCGTACTATGACGCCGCGGCCGAAGGCGGGCTGGCGTCCCCCTCGTACTGCACCACGAGCGGCATTATAGATGCAAACGGCATTACGGTCGGGAACGTCAACCTGGGCGGCGACACAAGCTCGCCCGTGGTGGCGGTCATAGCGCTTGATCCCGTTCCGCCCATCGGCACGAGCCGCGGACACGCGGACGCAATATTTGAGAGCGTGATAACGGGGCTCGTGTGCGACTGCTGGCGCGAGCAGCAGCCCGGCGGGTTCGAGTCGGTGTCGGCGTGGATGGCCAAGGCCGAGTCCATGCTTGACGGCAGCGCGGACGAAAGGCCGCTAAAGTCCACCATATCTGGGCTCGAAGGAACCGACATTATACTAGAGGCCGCCCCGGCACCGGGCGGATACCAGTGGACCATGGTCATACTGCAGTGACCGCGCGTACCAGACCTTTTCCCGGCGGGCGCATATGCGGGCACCCGTACCACTACCACATCCACACTACCGCCGCCGCCGCCGCTTCTGCCTGCCTCCCCCTCCGCCTGCCCGTGTTACCCCTGACCCTGTACACGTCCACGCACAAACAGTAGGTTATTATCCAAACTGCCGGCCGCGCATGTAGTGGCCGATAAGATAAAGCAGAACTCGCACGTCCTGTTCTACTACAACCGTTCAAAAAAATGGCTCATGCCCATCACGCGTGGGGATGTGCTCCACACCCATATCGGGGTGCTGAACCACTCTGACGCAATCGGCAAGGAGTACGGCTCACGGCTGACCACGAACAAGTCCAAGTACGTCTACCTGCTACGGCCCACGCTGTACGACTACACCATGAAGCTGCAGCACGGGACGCAGATCGTGTATCCCAAGGAGCTGGGATACATAGTGGCGCGCGCGGGAATTGGAAGCGGACAGAAGATACTCGAGGTGGGAACTGGCAGCGGCTCCCTCACGTCGTTTGTGGCAAACGTGGTGCGGCCGCGGGGGCACGTCTACTCTTTTGACGTGGACCCCAAGTTCATGAAGATTGCGCAGAAAAACATAGACCGCGCGGGCGTCTCAAAGTACGTGACCCTTCATAATCTGGACATAAAGGAGCTGGACGTGACGGGCGATGCGCACGGTGACAGCAGCAGCAGCAGCAGCAGCAGCAGCAGCGCCGCTGCCGCCCCCGAACTGCCCGTATCCGGCGCCGACGTGGCGCTGATAGACGTGGGTGATCCGTGGGAGGTGCTGCCCCAGGTCAGGCGCATGCTGCGGGGCAGCGGTTGCGTGTTTGCAGTATGCCCCACCATGAACCAGCTTGAAAAGCTCTCCGCGTCGCTTGTCGAAAACGAGTTTACCGACATCGAGTCTACCGAACTCATACTGCGCAACATAGAGGCCCGGCAGGGCAAGACGCGGCACTCTTTCCAGGGCATAGGGCACACCACGTACCTGTGCTTTGCACGCAAGGCCTATTTTGGGAGGGACGCGGCCGTACATGGCGCCGACGATGCCGAACGCGCCATCGATGACGGTGGTGACGTCCGCGAGGGTGACGGAGACAGTCCAGCCGCCGCAGCCGCCGCCACTGCAGATACCACCGACACCGTCCGCGCAAAGCCCTCCGCCAAGACGGGGCGCACCGCAAAAAAGTCAGTTACGCCAAGATCCGCCAAGACGGGGCGCACAGCGCCACCAAAGGGTGCCACGCCCCCAAGGAAGGCCGCTCCTGCAAAGAGGCCCAAAGCGGCGTGATGGCGCCCCCGGCCTGTCCCCGCCCGTACTGCCGCACGCTTGTTGGTTCCTTGTCCGACCGCGCCCCCGCATGCAAGATTGAACAGAAATTTATTTCCCCGCGGTGCGCCCATGCATGTTGTCGACAGACTTTGATATTTCACGCATCGGGGAAATGATGCACGGCGTGCCCCTTGTCACGTCCGGCACCGACGCCTCTGCGCTCTTTCCCGCCCGGGACGAGCACTCGCGCAAGGGGCAGAACGGCAGGACCCTCGTAGTGGGCGGAAGCTACCTGTACCACGGGGCCCCGATACTGTCGTCCCTCGCGGCCCTGAGGTTCGGCTCCGACCTGGTATACACGGCGGTGCCAAAGCATAACGTGTCTGCCACCAGGGCCGCGTCTCCCGACCTGATCGTGGTGCCGATGGCCGATGCCAAGCTGACCCGTGGCTCTGCCTCAAAGCTTCTCGGGATGCTGCCCGTAGGGCTCGACTCTGCGGCAATTGGAATGGGGCTTGCCGTGGCCGAGCGCGGGGCGCTGCTGAGGCTCGTAAAGTCACTGATCGAGATGGACGTGCGCCTGGTGCTTGACGCGTCGGCGCTCGTGCCGGACTTGCTGCCCCTGCTGCCCGGCTCCAAATGTATCGTCACGCCGCATCCCGGCGAGTTTGAGCACCTCTTTGGGGCGGCGGTGCCTCCGGCGTCTGACATGGGTTCGAGGATACGCACCGTATCAAAGCACGCCTCTGATCACGGCATCACGGTGCTCCTAAAGGGGCGCACGGATGTCATATCCGACGGCACCGACACCTGCCTGTGCAGTACGGGCGTGCCGGGAATGACGGTGGGCGGAACGGGCGACGTCCTGGCAGGCGTGGCCGCCGGGGCGCTTGCCACGTGCAGGAACCCGATGCAGGCGGCGGTAACCGCCGCATACACCAACGGGCGCGCAGGCGAGATTGCCGCATCCGGGCGGGGCTACCACCTGCTGGCAAGCGACCTGGTCGAGGCGATTCCCGCGGCCGTCTTTGAGTATGACCGGATTGGTACACGCGGGAGCGCGGAGTCCGGGAATGCAGCCGGAGCTGGCCCCTGATGTCGCGCAAAGCGCACGGCCCGCAGAGGCGGCGCGCTGCACGCGGCAGCGGCCGTGCCGGCAGCGCCGCCGGTGCTGCCGACTCCGACGGCCGCGCCAAAGGCTCCGGGCTTGAGGCAGCTTTGTCCGGGGCTGCTGCCGACACCGAGAGGATGGTCCTGGACCTTCAGAGGATGATCAGGCAGCCGAGTGTATCTGCAAGGGGCGAGGGACTCGAGGAGTGCGCCCTTTTGCTGGCCTCTATGCTTGAAGACGCGGGACTCGACTCCGAGGTGCTGTACCTGAAACCGGGGGACAGGGGTAGGCGCGCGTCCGGTACTCGCGCCGGGCCGTCAGCGCCGCCGCCACCGGTGGTGTATGCCGAGAGGCGCTCAGAGTCGAACCCCGGCAAGACCCTCTTGTTCTACAACCACTACGACGTGCAGCCCGAGGAACCAGTCGATCTGTGGCGGCACCCGCCGTTTGGCGCCGTACGGCGCGGAAACCGCGTCTACGGGCGCGGCGCAATAGACGACAAGGGCGAGATTGCCGCGAGAATCAGGGCCGTAGGCTCGTACATCCGGGAGACCGGGGACGTGCCCTGCAACATAAAGTTCGTCATAGAGGGCGAGGAGGAGATTGGCAGCGGGCACCTCCCCCGGTATCTGTCACGGTACCGCAAAAAGTTTGCATGCGACGGCGTCATCTGGGAGTTCGGATACGTGGACCCGCGCGGCCGCCCCATAGTCGGGCTGGGCATGAAGGGACTCTTGTTCGTTGAGCTGACGGCCAGGGGGCCGGCCAGGGACGCACACTCCAGCTTGGCGGTCCTGATAAAGAACCCCGCGTGGCGCATAGTCGAGGCGCTAAACACGATGCGCCGGCCTGACGGCCGCGTCACCATACCGGGATGGTACGACGACGTCCGGAGGCTCACTGCCCGCGATATAAGACTGCTTGAAGCCGAGGAGTTTGACGAGGCGTCCTTCATGAAGGAGTACGGCGTGGACGGCTTTGTGGGGGGCGTCCGGGGACTCGGGGCCAAAAAGGCGCTTGTAGGAGCGCCCACCTGCAACATTGCGGGCATGTCATCAGGCTATTCGGGCAGCGGCGCCAAGACCGTGCTGCCGGCAGTCGCGACTGCAAAGCTTGACTTTAGGCTGGTGCCGGACATGGTGCCCTCAAGGCAGTTCGGCCTCATAACAAGGCACCTGGAGGCAAACGGCTTTGCAGACGTGCAGGCCAGGATGCTTCACGGCGAGGCGGCCGCGCGGACGGACCCGTCAGAGCAGCTTGCGCTGCACGTACGCGATGCAGCGTCGGCATCGTTTGGCTCCGAGCCCGTGGTGTGCATATCGAACCCCGCCACGGGGCCCATGCACGCCTTCCAGGAGGTGCTGGGGGCGCCGTGCGTCTTGGTGGGCGGCACGTACGTGTTCTCCAAAATCCACTCGCCAGACGAGTTTGCGCGCATAGACCTACTCAAAAAGACCGCCGCCTGCATGTGCCGGATAATGGACATGTTCGGCGGGAGCCGCTGACTGACACGCGTGAAAAGGCGGCCGGACGCCGCAGCTAGTGCAGTATCCTCGGAATGCGCTTTGCGGCCTGTACTATTGCAATCCTTCCGGGGCCTGCGACCATTATGAGCAGTGACGCTGCAAGCAGTATGACGTCAAATTCGACTCCGCGGTCTCCTGTCATGCTCTGGGCCCCCTTTACGTGGAATATGGCGCCCATCATTACGATTGCAAGCAGGGCTCCGGAGAACCTGCTAAGCACGCCTATTATGAGCAGTATTCCCGGCACGACTTCTGCCAGTGCTATTGGGATCTGCAGCTCTGGTGGAAGTCCCATGTTTGGCAGCGCGTTTGCAAACCCCGGGTTGAACTTGCCCATCCCGTGCAGTATGAATATCACTCCCACGGAGGCCCTTACCCCCATGAATACGGCGTCATTGAGTATTCCGCTCTTGATCTCCGCTGTCCCCATAGGGTGTAAAGTGTCTACTAGCTATAAAAACCTGATTAACGGGATCTTTGAATGTCCTGATGAGGCCGCCGCCCGGCGCGCCCGCGCCGTGCTCCGGCGTGACTGGATTTGAAGCCGTCGAAAGTTCACGCAGGTATCTGCACCTTCAGGCCTCACAGGCAGAAGACCCGCCCGTGCGTGACTCTGGTAAACCCTTTAATTATGAATCCGAGGTGCAGAATGCATGTCAATGTACATGCCTGGCGCGACTGCCGTTGGCGTGACCTTTGAGGGCGGCGTGGTGCTTGCAAGCGAGCGCAGGGTTGCATTTGGCAACTTTCTTGTAAGCAAGTCCACCAAGAAGACCTTTGAGATCACGCCCCAGGTCGGGGCCGCGTGCGCCGGTCTTGTGGCCGACATGCAGATTCTGTCCCTCCAGATTTCGGCCCTTGCAAAAATTCGCAGGATGGAGCTCAAGCGGGACGTCCCTACCAACACGGTTGCCAAGATGATGTCAAACATGATGTACGAGCGCAGGTACTTTCCGCTGCTCACGCAGGTTATAGTGGGCGGCGTGGTTGGCAAGCCCGTGCTGTACACGCTTGATCCTCTGGGTTCGGTACTGCCCGACGACTATGCGGCCGTCGGCACGGGGGCCGAGATGGCGCTCGGAGTGCTCGACCCGCAGTTCAAGCCCAACATGTCAAGGGACGAGGCGGTGTCGCTTGCCAAAAAGGCCGTTGCCTCTGCATCCATGCGCGATGCTGCAAGCGGCGACGGCACGGACATCATGATAATAACGGGTGAAAAGATCGAGACGCTCTCCGAGGGCGCTACCCTTGCCACCGCTACTACCACAGCCGGCAGCGGCACCTCGACTGCATAACGCGCCTTTGGGCGCAAAGGCAGCCCGAGATCGGGGCGGAACAATTACGGAGGCAGCGTCGGAGGGGACGCGGTGGCCCCTGTCATGCTGCCGTGCAATGGGGGGCTCGGCGTCACTATTCGCGTATCTCCTTTGCGGCCTCCCACACCGCGTCTGATACGTAGTGGAGGTTCTTTAGCACCTCCCCCCTTTCGGCAGCCTCGGCGTCCGCGCTTGACGCTGTCGCCACCCCGACTGCCAAGTACTTGCCCTGCGACTCGTCGCGTATGCAGACTATGTCGCCCTTCTCAAACTCCCCGAACTCGGTGATTCCGGGCCTCATCAAGTTTGCCCCCTTGCATACGAATCGCACGGCCCCCATGTCGACTACAACGTGCGGGAACCTCTCAAGCAGCCCGGTCTCCGTGAGGAGGGGCAGGTAGCGGCCGTCCCTGGTCCTTGCAATCTTGGTGCCGGGGCCCGTGACTATCTGGGATCCGTCTTCAAGCGCATGCACCCTGAAGTTCTTTATCTTGGGCACTGGTGCAAACGCGCCCTTCCACTCGGCCGATATCCTCTCCAGCATCGCTGCCGTCTCGCTCTTTGATACGAGGTTCGACCTTTTCAACCGTACGCCCCCGAGGTGATGCCCTGCCTTATGTACAGCAGGTCCCGGAGTATGGCGCTTGCAGTCTCAGTCCCGCCGGCGCCGCGTCCTATTATGGTCTGCGTCCCCGAATGCTCCGACGTGAACGATATCGCATTCAGCGTGCCGTTTACGCAGAGAGGATCGTCCCTTGGTATGGCAACAGGCGCCACCGTCAGCGCGTCGTTGCCGCAGGCGGCCGTCATCTTTACGACCTTGTTCTTCCTTGCGGCCCTCTTGATGTCGGCCGACGTGACGCCACGGATTCCGGTGCAGCTCACGTCCGGCATTGTGACCTTCATGCCCATGACCCAGTTTGCAAGTATGACCAGCTTTGCGGCCGCGTCAAGGCCGTCCAGATCAAGCGCCTCGTCGGCCTCTACATACCCTTTCTTGCGCGCGTCCTGCAGCGCGGACTTTGGCGACATGCCTTCTGCCATTGCAGAAAGTATGTAGTTTGTGGTGCCGTTGAGTATGCCGCTAAACGAGGTTATGCGCTCCCCGCTCAGGCTGTTCTTTGCATAGTCGAGTATCGGGGTTCCGCCCCCCACCGTCCCGCTGAACCTGAACATTACGCGGTTGTACGCCGCCAGCTCGTTTAGGGACGGAAACGCGAGCGCGAGGGGACCCTTGTTGACCGAGACTACGTGCATGCGCCTCTTCATTGCATCCGTAATGTTGGTCATGCCGGGCTCGGCGTCCTTGTAGTTGCTCGGGGTGGTCTCCACAAGCACGTCCGCGCCGGATACGGCCTCGGCCATCTCCGCGGCGGTGGGACTGCTGATGTCCGGAGTCCTGCCGCCGCCGCCGCCATTGGAACCGCCGCCACCGCGCCCGTCACTGTATGCTGCAACCGTCCCCTTCTGCTCCTTTGCCCTGACGAGCCTCGCGCAGTCTAGGCCCGCCGTGTCGCACGCCATGCCGCCGTTGTCAGATACCGCCACTATGCGCGGCTTTAGTCCATACCCTACGTACAGGTCGTCGGCCCTTGACTCGAACAGTTTGGCAAGGCTCTGCCCGACCACGCCAAACCCGCACAGTATTATCCTCGTGCCGCGTCACCTGTCCCCGGCGCGGCGCAAACCCCTACCGTGGGAGCACGTATTACGGGCCGCCGCGCATGTCATGTACAATCCGATCCACAAGGTTCCTGCGAGTTATTTTATGATTTTGATCCTTGGCACTTCCAGATATGACCGGGTTGGCGCGCCGGCAACGGCCGCTGCCCCTTCCACAGGCGTGCACGGGGCGAATTAGGGGGCAATTTTTGGGAATTACATCTTTTAGTACACTGGCCTCTAGGCCATGACTGTGCAGTTGGGAATTATAACTAAATCTTGACAGCTCCGCCTTGCGAATTGTGGCTGACAGACGCCCTGCATGCCTGCCGTCACAACCCTATTATATGATCATTTTTATCATATGGAAATCTTTAAATGTCTAATCGGGGGGGGGGGGTCATTGCAAATCCGATACATTGCACTTTTGGTCACGGTGCTGGCCACCGCGCCGATAATCATTGCAGAGGCAGAAGCCTATGCCGTTGATCCCGTTTTGATACAGACAGTCCAAGGCTATGCGGCAGAGACCCACTATGGCGCAGAGCACGTGGACAGATGGAACCGCGTGCTTGATGCGTTTGGAGTGATAAGCCATACAAGTTCAATGACGGCAGAGCAGGCCCAGCAGATGGCAGACAAATTTTCAGCAAAAAGATGGAATCCAATAGTTGCAGCGCTTACTGCATTGGAGCAATCGCAACAGCAGCAACAGCAACAGCAACAAGACGATCAGCAAGCGGCAGTGAATCCGCAGGCAACGCAATATACGGTCGATCCTGCCCTGATACAGACGGTACAGGGATATGCGGCAGAGACACACTACGGTGCCGAGCACGTGGACAGATGGAACCGCGTGCTTGACGCGTTTGGCGTCATACAGCATACAAGTTCAATGACAGCTGCACAAGCGCAAGAGATGGCAGACAAATATTCTGCAAAAAGATGGAATCCCATAGTTGAGGCATTGACTGCCCTTGAAGGTGCAAATAGTCAAGATCAGCAACAGTCACAACAGCAGCAACAGCAAGGGGCGCTAGAAAACCCCCAGTACGTACCACAGCAGGATCAACTGCCAAGTACACTACAGGATCAACAACTATCACCTAGTGCCGAATGGGCAATAGTAAAGGCAGAAGCACAGGCCATACATATTGGTACGAACGATCTATGGTGGGAGGTACGTATCAAGTACGGTGTTGATTCAAAACAGCTGATGCAATTTGAATCACTGGAAGATAAATATCGGCATTCGGATTATTGGTTATACACTCTGATCCTTAATGGTGACACCTCTGGCCCGCAGAATCTTCCCAGTCACATCACGAAATTGAGGGAGGCCATAGAGTGGGTAAAAAATGAGATAATTGCCCCGATGAACAAGATCATTGATCCTTATGGCCCTGTCGAATCATGCCCCCAAATTGACCCGAAAACTAACAAGGCACTGGTGCGATACATTGAGGCCGAGGTGGTTCGTGAGAAGACCATAAGAGGGACTAGCGCTGACCTGCCTGATGGCGCTACCCTAAAAAAGGCTACCCAGACGCATATAACCTATACATATACTGACGG
>JAJEHG010000020.1 GCA_022823825.1 Nitrosopumilaceae archaeon
GGGTATGGACGCCGTCATATAGATCTGACGGTATTTGATCACTGTGTGGGTGTCCGGGGCATCATGCGGTTACTTGGCAGTGCACGAAAACCCCGTACCTGTCGGGAACTGGCGTGACCGGGCTTAAATTCCATCTACTGATGTAGCTCATGTCGGTTACGCTCGAGGTGTCCCAATCGGAGATGTCGTCATCGGAGTCAGTGTAGGAGAACATATGGCTCATGTCGGTTACGCTCGAGGTGTCCCAGCGGGAGATGTCGGCTTCGTCGTCGGAGCTACCGGCTCCGGAGAACATATCGCTCATGTCGGTTACGCTCGAGGTGGTCCAGTTGGAGATATCAGAGGTGAAGTAGGCACGGGAGAACATTCCGCTCATGTTAGTTACTCTCGAGGTGTCCCAGTCAGAGATGTCTATGTAATAGTAGAAAGTATTGTAGAACATATCGCTCATGTCGGTTACGCTCGAGGTGTCCCAGCCGGAGATGTCGGGGGTGAAGTAGTAGGTGCTATAGAACATGCCGCTCATGTCGGTTACGCTCGAGGTGTCCCAGCGGGAAAGGTCAACGTCAAAGAAGCGGGCGTCGTTGAACATATCGCTCATGTCGGTTACGCTCGAGGTGTCCCAGTTGGAGATGTCGATGTGGAGGTAGTTGGCTCCAGAGAACATGCCGCTCATGTCGGTTACGCTCGAGGTGTCCCAGTTGGAGAGTCCGACGTTGTAGAAGAAGTCGCTGCCGTGGAACATATTGCTCATGTCGGTTACGCTCGAGGTGTCCCAGTTGGAGATATCAGAGGTGAAGAAATAGGCGCTGTTGAGCATATTGCTCATGTCGGTTACGCTTGAGGTGTCCCAGCCGGAGATGTCGATGTAGAAAAGATAGGCGCTGTTGAGCATATTGCTCATGTCGGTTACGCTTGAGGTGTCCCAGCCGGAGATGTCGGCGTCAAAGGTGTCGGTGTAGGAGAGCATATGGCTCATGTCGGTTACGCTTGAGGTGTCCCAGCCGGAGATGTCGGCGTCAAAGTTGCTGGTGTAGTAGAACATTCCGCTCATGTTAGTTACTCTCGAGGTGTCCCAGCCGGAGATGTTGCCGTTGAAGTCAGTGTTGGAGAACATGTAGCTCATGTCGGTTACGCTCGAGGTGTCCCAGCCGGAGATGTCGGCGTCAAAGTTGTCGGTGGAACTAAACATCTTCGACATACTGGACACACCTGAGAGATCCGGATAGTCGTCCGCGTTAGACCGCATGTTGCTTGCGCCCGCGAATGCCGACTCCATAGACGACCATTGCATTGAACCCCACTGTTCGATGCTATCCAGCTTTTGGGAGTTTGCAGGATCCCCGCCCAGGAGTATTCTCGTAAAGTCGCCCGAGATCCGCACGGTGTAGGTGCCTGCCTGCGCGTACGTGTGCTCCTGGTCGCCGCTCGCGTTTGGAGCGGTGTTGCCGTCACCCCAGTCTATGGCGTAGGTACCGGTGGCGCCGCCCACCGGAATTTTTATCGTCCTGTCATCCCAGGTGACGCTCCATACGGTGACAAAGTCGTCAGAAGGGGCGGCCGCGGCAGGCACGGCGGCCGGTAACAATGCAAATGCCGCACACGCACCCCCCGCCATGACAACAACTGACATGAGCAGCACGTGAGCCGTACTCGGGGGTAACGCACGTGTCAATACCGCCCATCATTATGTCTGTATATAACGTAACGGTGCCGCCAACCCCGGGTCCCAGCCACGGTGTTTGCCGGAGGGCGCGGCGCAGCGTTCCGATCCGGGTACGGCTCCGACTGACCGTGCACGGCCTGCGATCAGATAAATATCGCACGTGCCGCTTTTTCCTCGTGTCTTCGCCCTCCCCCCTCTCTCCCATACCGTGGTTTGACGACATACAGGGCGTTGCGTACCGGTACTACGACCTGCGTATGAACGTGGCCCCGCTGATTGCGGACCAAAAACAGTCACTGTACATATGGCAGGAGACCATACACTGGTGGCTCGATCACACCATCAAGATCAGGTTTGTCGAGTCCGATGTCGACGGCACCTACTGGTTCATCATGGGCGCCCAGACCCAGAGGCCCTCCTCGAACCTCTCGTTTTGCAAGAATCTCCCGATATCAGACAACTATGAGCGCTTCAAAAATGGGCACGACGGCGAGGCGTACCTGCGGCTTGGCGTGTACAAGAAAAAGGCGCTTGAGGAGGCCAAGGGGGGCGATATCTGCAGGTGCGACCACGAGGCAAGCGATCACGACGAGAACGACGGCGACGCGTGCCTCTACAAGGTGTGCGACTGCAAGGAGTTCGTCACGTTCCAGGTTACGCTGTCCCGCAGGAAAAAGACGGTGACCGACATTGTATTCATCAGTGAATCCGACGAGGAGGCGGTCCGGGGCGACCCGCTCGTATGGAACTGCATGTACACGCACAAGTACTCCAAGGAGTCATTATGATAATGATGACTATGGATAGTAGTGGCGGCGATAGGCGCAGGCGCGGCTAGTCAAGATCCTTGTTGACCCTGACGTGCTCTCCGGGATAATAATCGTGCAGCCTCTTTGAATAGCAGTTGCCGCACAGCGGGCCCTCCACGTCCCACTCCTTCATAGGGTAGAATTCGCGCTGGGTCGATGCCTTGCACACGGTGCACGCCTTCTCCCTTGCCATCGGCCGCGCTACCTTGCATCTGTATAAAAACGATCTTTCAGGCAGGTTCCATATGGCGGCGCGCGCCCGTACGCGAGGCGGACGGGGCATGCGCTACCCTTGGACTCAACTATTTAGCACCCTGCATGCTGCGCCGATGCGTGGAGGGCAGCACCCGGCTGATGATTGTGGCCGCGATAGCGGCATCCGTACTCGCGGTCTCGGTGGTGGCAGTAGTGGCGGTAATCGCGATTGACGAGTCCGATCCCTCCGGCGCTGGTGCGGGGGCTGGCGGTGGCGGTGGCGCGGCCCATGCGGGCGACGCTGTGCAGATGCTGGACTCGGATGGCCGCGATACGGACGTCTTAATGCCGACAAAGGTGTCGCGGCCCGGCTGCGAGGAGACCGACGGCTGCTACGTGCCGTCCGTATACGAGGCGCCAGTCGGGGAGCCCATAACGTGGACAAACGAGGATTCTGCATTCCACACCGTGACGGCCGGCACGTACGACAGCCCGGCAGGTACCTTTGATAGCGGGTACATGGACCCGTACGACTCCTACACGCTATCCTTCAACGCTCCGGGCACGTACGAGTACTACTGCACGCTGCATCCCTGGATGGAGGGCGCGGTAATCATAACCCCCTGATAATTACGAGGTAAGAGAGGGAGTCGAACCCCCTTGTATAGGCTTTGCAGGCCCACGCATGACCGTTCTGCCACCTTACCGGCGTGCGTGCGGCGCGCAAGCAATTAATCCTTGCTATATCCGGTAATGCCGCGTCGCCATCCTGACGTCCTCGCCCTTGACGGTCCGGCGGTTTGCGTGCCCCGCCATCTCCACGGCGCCCTTTGCTATGCCGTCTGCCACCTCCTCTATGGTCCTTCTAAGCTCCTCGGCCGACTCGTCGCTGACCCTGGCGGCCCCCGCTTTCTTGAGGATTCTGTACATGACGGTGATGCCAAACTCTGACTTTGCCATACGCGCGCATGCGCGTCCCGCTCAAAAAGACACTAGGCAAAAAAAATGCAACCATTGAATCGATTTATACAAACCAACTCTGCGGTGCAGGCATGGCGCGATACGTGGACTCCCACGTCCACCTGTCAGACGCCGAGTATGCCGGCGAGCTGGACTACACGGTGTCATACATGGAGCGCCTGGGCATTGCCGCATGCGCCGTGTCCATGGACTATACGGACTCGGCCAGGACGCTGGAGATATCCGGCATGGGCGCCTGCATCCTGCCCTTTGTCGGGATACACCCCGAGCGCGTCTCGGGCCCCGGCGTGGAGGATGCGCTGCATGACACAGTGGCCCTTGCAGAGCAGAACGCCGACCGCATAGCGGGGATAGGCGAGATCGGGCTCGATCCCACCTACGCCGGCGACGATGTGATACCCCCGGACCAGGTGCGCGTCTTTGAGCACATGCTGGAGCTGGCGTCGCGGCTCGGAAAGCCCGTCTCCATACACTCCAGAAGGAGCCTCGATCGCGTGTTCGACGTCATGACATCCTTTGATGCCGGACGCGCGTCGCTGCACTGGTTTGACGGCAGCAAGAGGCAGCTTGCGCGGGCGCGCGACATGGGCTTTTACGTGTCGTTTGGACCGGTCGCCACGTACGCAAACGACAAGCAGAGGCTGATCGAGCTGTCCGACATGGACAGGATTCTGGTTGAGACGGACGGGCCCGTGCGGTTCTCAAGATGCTTTGGGCTCAGGGCGGGGCACCCCTGCTTTGTCGCAAGCGTGCTTCATGCCATATCGGAGGTGCGCCGCATGCCGTTTGACTCCGTGGCGGACGCGGTTGCAAGAAACTCTGCAGACTATCTCGGGATGAGTTGAACGCTCGCAGGCCGGCGCGGCATGCGCTGCGGCGGCGGCTGCGGTGGCGGCGGCGTATTGGACTACCCGTGGCGGCAATATTAGCGGCAGAGGCGGCAAATGGCACGTAGTGGGAACAACCAACCGCGCCAAGCAACCTCCGGGATGATCGTCACCATCATGCCGATCGGCACAATGGCATCGATTGGAGGCATTCCAGCCGCCACCGACATCGCAATGACAGGACTGGTCCTGGATGCGGTGGAGACGAAGCGGCTCAGCATCCAGAACGCCGGGAGCACCTCGTACATCACGGGCATGATCAAGAACTCCGGCAACACGGACATCAGCAACGCCGTAGTCATAGTCACGCTTGACATTAACGACAAGAGCGTGGATGAGGACGACCTGTTCATAGCAGCGTTCGAGCCCGCGGGCATACACTCCGGGGTCACGGCCACCGTAAACGAGAAGATCTTTGTCGGGGACACGGAGGACCGCTCGGCAAACCAGACCGCGAGCGTGGGGAACGACAGGGACCACCGCCTCACCATCGGCCAAAAATACCTGGTCGAGGTCAGGGCCGACATTGCCGGCGGGGGCCAGTACTCCCAGACCAAGGTAATATCGCCGCAGTAGCCTGCGGCATCCCCCCTTTTTTTCTTCTTCCTGGCTGTCAGACAGCCCGCAGCATGCAAATCCGGATTGGCCAGTCCCGCCAATGCACGGATGCGGGTACGGCTGGTTCGGGTAGGCCGGGTAGCCGCGTAGTGCTAGTGTGTGGTCAGCGTACCGGGTACACGGAGTCGGGGTTTTCCCTGAGAATCCTTGATAGCAGGCGAGCTACGGTGCGGGTCGACTTGTACCATACATTCTCGTCGTATCTTTCTGCAGGCGCGATGCCTGCATGGGTCGGATCGTCAGGCGAGGGCATGTGTTTTATTCTGACATCCACGTTTCCGTATTTGCGTACGTACTGCACGACGCGTCCCGCGTTGAAGACGGCAAACCGCCCATTTGGGTTTGCGCCAAACCTCTTCTTGGCAAGTATCTTCCTGATCTGCGCAAGTCCCTCCTCCACTCCGAGATCATCGGGCAAGACGTTGACGGAAAGATAGTTGTCGATAGGCCGAACCCAAAAGGCGTCTGCTTTTGGTATGCCATGCTTGAGGGTGCTCGGACCGCAGTATCTGCCTAAAAGGGCGAGATGATTGACGTCAGTCATGGCTCACGCCGTGCAGTTGACAAGCGGCATGATCTTTTTGAGCATGTCGTCGGGTGCCATCGTCCCCTCCTCACGCGCCCTGAGGGATCCGGTATCTTGGTCTATGTCCAAATACATGAACCAGACATCCCCCGACGGCAGGAACTGGACTTCCACGTCGCTGTCCTTCGTAAATTCCCAGTCCCCGTGCACGTGCCCTTCGGGGTTCATTGTAATTCCGGTCTCTGGCAATTTCTGATGGTGCTTTATCAGAAAGGACACAAGCGACCTTGCAGAGTCCGGATTCATCGGGTCGGCGTCGTTCTCCAGCGGGAGTTCGTGCAGGTATGATATGCGGTCCGCAACCTTGTCGAGCCCCGCGCGCCTGGCCATGTCGATGACCTCGGGTACCGTGTATGTGGTTATGGTAGCCATGAATAAACGATCTCCGTGCTGCAATTTATGAATATCTGCTTATGCAGCCAACATCTGTGTTGGCTGCAGAAATTCATAGGTATAAAATACCCCCGCAGCATGTGGCGTTGTGGACAGGGTAAGACGCCTCTCACTCGAGGTACTGGAAAAACACCGGCCGGAGTTCGGCGAGGATTTTGCCCACAACAAAAAGACGCTTGACGGAATCTCCGTCGTGCGCTCAAAGGGGCTCAAAAACGAGATTGCAGGCTATATCACAAAGATGGTCAAAAACGAGATGCGCGCGGCAAGGATTAAAGCAGATCAGGAGCGGAAGAGGGCCGAGGAGGAAGAGGCGCAGAGGGCTGCCGAGGAGGAGGCTGCCGCTGTTGCTGCCGCAAAGGCGGCCGCGGCCAAAGACGAGCAGAATGACGATGCGCCTGACGGCGGTGACGGACGTGCGACTGACAATAATGACGGCATCACAAACAGCCTCAGCGGCGACGACAAGGGACTGGATGCTGCTGCCACCGCTGCCGGTACCGCCGCGGAAGGCACGGGATCTACACCTGATGCGGCTTCCACTACGCCGCCTGCAGGCGACAACGGCGACGGCGCCGGAAGCGGCGCCTGATCTGATACAGTCTTAAGGCCTGCATGGGCGGGCCACGGATGATGATTACGGTGGAGTTTGTCGGCGGCGCAAAAAAGTCGTTTGGGGCCGACACAATGCGCATAGAGAGACCCGAGATCACGATAACCGGGCTCTTTGAGATGCTGCAGGACATGCGCGTGGAGGGCTCCCCCGCGCTTGATCCGCGCAACACGCTTGTTGCGATAAACGGCGTCGACACCTCTGCTGCCGACGGCATGGACTCTGTCGCCAAAAGCGGCGACACGGTCAGCGTCATACCGGTGATACACGGGGGCGCCCGGGGTCGGGAACGCCTCCGGTTTGAGATCGGGGGCAGGCACATGGAGGTCCTGGCGGTGCGGCCGGAGGGGCCGCCGGGCGCCGCGTTCCTCGACGGCCTGCGCGGGCGCCACCCCAAGCTGGGCATACAGGCGCTGTCAGCCAGGTTCGCGCTAAACATGTCCCACGCGCAAAAGATACTGGCCCTGTCAGTAGAGGCAGACAAGAGGGGCATCCTGATTGCAAACCGCATCGAGACGGACATCCTGATGCGGTTTGCCCTCACCACGCAGATATCTGCGGCCATAAGGACGGCGGGCATCAAGCCCTCCTCGCAGGACGCCTTTCTGGTTATATCCATGGGGGCCCCGGGGGCGCTCGACTCGCTGCACAGGGAGCTGGGGCCCCTTCTGACCGAGCCGTTCACGGCAGACAATGCGGGATTCTTGCGCAAAAAGTTTTGCATCACACAAAAGACCCTGGACTCGGCCCCGTCTGAGACGCCGCTTGAGGACGTCCTGGCAGAGCGCGCGGCGGTGCTAAACGCCTCTGCCGCGTGAGTCACGCGTTCATGCCGCGGCGTACCTTTTCTGCGCTGAATATCTCCGAGCCGCTCAATACGGAGATGCCGGTGGTCCCGCCCAGTATCTCTATCAGTATGGTCGCGTCGGCGTGCTCAAGTGAGACCGGGTTGCTAACGCCGCGGGCGACCCGGGATATTATCTCGCTTCCGGAGACGCCCGTGTTGCGCTTTTCGACCGTGACCCTGTACGTCGCATCCCCGGGGATCTTTTGCAGGGCCATCGCAGTCGCCGCGTCGACGATCTCCCCGACGTCCGTCCTGACAGTCTCGAATACGGGTATGACCCTCAGGCAGTACCTTACCGACCACGGCTCGTCTTCAAGCGCCTCCCTGAACTTGGCCGGAACCGACGCCGGCTCGACCGTTGTTCTGGCAGTTATGATTCCCGACATCGGAGTGACCGTGATCTCGGGGCTGTCGTCGCCCATCGATTCCAGCATCCCGGCAAGCTCGCCTGCCGCATCCTCCTCCGTGTGCCTTGCGCACGTTATGATCAGGTTCATGCCCCCAGTATCTCCTGCATGCTGAGCCTGCCGCCCTCCCTTACCATGGTGACGCGCCCGCCCCTGGCATCCACGACGGTGGACTCTGCAGGGTCGCGTATGACCCCGCCGTCGAGCATCATGTCGTATCCCTTCATTGCGCCGGCGCATGCGTCAGGATCGCCGGTCGACCCCGCGCCAGACACGTTGGCGCTGGTGCCTGCAATCATGCGGCAGGAGCCAAGCAGCCTCCTGGCGCACTCGTGGTCGGGCACCCGGAGGGCAATTCCGCCCCCGTACCTGTCAAGGTTCAGGGACTCGGCAAGCCTCCTGTCGCGCACGTCGAGGATTATCGTAAGGGGGCCCGGCCAGAACCTGCCTGCCATGCGCAGCACCGCCTCGTCGTCCATTACGGATATCCTGCGGGCGGTCATGGCAGAGTCTACCAGTACGGGCAGCGGCTTTGCCTGCTCCCTCAGCTTTATGCCGTATATCCTCTGGACCGCCCCGGCATTGTAGGGGTCGCACCCTATGCCGTATACCGTATCAGTCGGGAATATTATGACCCCCCCGTTTTGGACCAGCCGTGCGGCGGCGGCAATCCCGTCATCGTCGCAGGCCACCCGGGTCATGGCCCCCTCGCTGCCGGTGCCTTTTGCCATGGGCGTGATGCGCAGGTGCATCTAATATTTTGTGCAGGGCGGCCCGTCCCAGCGGCCGTACCCTGCGCAAAGGCACGCGGCGCTCTCGCAAGCGCGGTTGGCCGGTTTCTTGCCGGTCCTCGTCAGGACGGGATCGCGAGCGCGTCCCGGCTTGTGCGCGCGTGCGTGTTCGAGCGGGCAGAGGCCGACTTGACGGGTCCTGACGGCCCGCACCCATGCCGGATCAGCCACAAGGATCACGGCAGCCAAGCCCTGCTGATCGGGTGCGACGCGCGTGAGGATGCACCGCGCAGCGTCTAGGAAAGTCTTGTCTTTATCTTTGCTATCTCGTCCTCAAGCCGCTGGAACCGCGCATCCATCATGTCATGCATGTTAGATGAGAGGGAACGTATCTCGCTTATGACAACGTCCTGCTTGTCCAGCATCAGATCCTGCTTGTCCAGCATCATGCGAAGGTATGCCGAGCCCGTGCCAAACCCCTCTGACATCTCCGTGAGCTGATCCCCGATTATTATCCTAAAGTTCTTGAACCTACCCGTGGGTTCGGAATACTCTACCTGGACGTCGTCGACCTCGATTGGCTTCCTTGCATTGCGCACCGCCTCGACAAGCTTGCTGATGCCCTCCTCTTCACCCTCGCAGGCTATGCGCACAGTCTCGTCCTCCAGGTTCTCTACCTCGCCCTTGAGCAGGCATTGGCGTGCCACGCTCCTTACCATGTATCGGAAACCCACGCCCTGGACTAACCCCGAGACGACTATGTCGGCGCGGCGACCCATGCCCACACTATGCGCGTCTTCGTTATTATACTGCGCGATCTTGGGCTCTCGCAAATGCGCCTCGGCTTGTGTGCGCGCGTGTTCGAGCGGTCAGAGGCGGCTTGACGGGTCCTGACGGCCCGCACCCATGCCGGATCAGCCACAAGGATCACGGCAGCCAAGCCCTGCCGAGCGCATGCGACACAAAAATACGGCCTGCGCAGCCAGAAAACCCCGCCGGTCGCGTCTGCAGAAGTGATAGACGCGTCAAAGCTTTAATTCGGCCGCCGCGGTGGGGCGCGCATGTCCGACCCGACTGACTATGGCGACACAGAGTTTGAGGACGACTTTGACGACGAGTTTGACGACGAGTTTGACGAGGAATTTGGGACGGGGTTGTCGTCCTCGTCATGCAGCCGTTTGTCATGCAGCCGTCCATCACCGCCACCCCTGCCGCCACAACTGCCGCCGTGATTACCGACGGATCCCCAATGCACGTGACGCGGCGGAGGCATGCGGGGACGCCAGCTTCTGGCCGGGCGGGCCTTGTGCCTGCCGTCACATGTTCAGGCCATAGTCGTTTGAAAATTCCGTGAACGTGTTGTATGCCAGGAGGAACTCTCTTCCGTTCTCGCTTATCCTGTACTTGCTGGAGCTCCTTGTCCTATCCACCTCCAAGAGCCCCTGCTTGACTAGCATCCTCAGTATCTCTGACAGGCGGGGATACGAGACGTTGGCCTTTTTAATCAGGTATGTTACGGTGGCCCCCTGCTCGTCCTGGCAGTCGTCCCGGGTCGTGGACAGTATGTCTCCGATTATCTCGATGCGGGTACGATATCCTGCCATGTATATGATACGCGCACCTTGTATGATAAAGTACTGATTTTGACAGGTAAACCAAAGAGCAAAAAGATCTTGACTAATCATGCATGCGGCGTGCCCGCGGCCTGCGATCGCGTCATCGGCCGTCTTTTGGCTCCCTGCGCTCGGGGCCTCCGTCGCCCGGCGCCGGTGGGGACTGCGCCGTCGTCATGGTAGTCGCCGTCTGCCCCTGCCCGCGCGTGTCGGCGGCGCCGTCCTCTTTGCCCTCCTTGCGGCGCGCGGCGCCGTCCTCTTTGCCCTCCTCATCTTCCCACTCGTCCCCCTCGCCGTCCAGGCCGTCGTCAATCCTGATGCGCGTGAGCGGCAGCCTGCTTACGGGTATGAAGAGGGCGACGAGCCCGGCGATCTTTATCGATATGGACGTCGTGTACAGGATGGACTCGGGGAATACGAACGAGTACCATCCGAGAAACTCGCCGAGCGCCAGGAGCGCCAGTCCAGATGCCACCGATATTGCCCCGCGGTTGCGGGTGTCCAGATACGACAGAATGGTCTCGATGGCCCCGTATGCCAGAAGTATGAACGAGATGGACCTGAATATGTGCTCTACCTGCACGGACGATATCAGGAACAGCGGCACCACGCCCACCGACCTAAAGTAGCTCGACTTTGGCAGAAAGGCCTTGATGCTGTGTGAAAAGGCGATGAAGAAATACCCTACCGTCTGGACGATTATGCCGGCGGTCTGCACCCACCTCTCTATGTCGCCGGACTTTGTCACGAAATCTGCGGCCAGGTAGCCGACCCATATGATCAGGAACCCGGCGCTTATGGCAAAGAACGCGATGGTAAGCCTGAAGAGCGTCGGGCTGCCGGTATTGCGGAATCCGATCAGTGACATTAGGCCTATGGCCAGCCCCACGGCAAACCCTATCATGTTGAGTATGTTTTCTAGCAGAAACTCCACGGTGTCTGGCCGTCGTCGCAGTATTTAGTCTCTAGGCCCGCTATATCCTAGTCCCACTCGTCGAGGGTGCCGGACGACTGCCCCTTGCCGGCGGCCCCGGCATAGTCGCCCAGTATGTCAGAGTACGTGGGATCGTTGTGCGCGACGTACTCTACATAGTCCCCATAGCTCATGTCAAACTCGCACGTGCCGCACTTTACCTTGGCAAAGTCCGGCGAGAGGACCGCATCCTCCCTGCACTTGGGGCACTTTATCTTCACGCGCGGTCATGGGCGTCGGCCACTATTATGACTTGTGAGCGGCCGGGTGGTGGTGGTGGCGCAGCATCCCCCCCCTCCCCCCAGAACGGGCCGGACGTCCGGCATGGGCCGTGCCGGAGCAGGCCCGGGGGGCGCCTCCGCATCATCATCATCACCACCACGTACAGAGCTGCGCCGGCGGCGGCGGCGACGCGTCGCAATATCAACAAGAGATAAAAGAGCCGTCCGGAGACGGTGCGCTATGGGGCGGCAGTGCACCAAGTGCAAGATGC
This sequence comes from Nitrosopumilaceae archaeon, assembly GCA_022823825.1. Lineage (GTDB taxonomy): Archaea > Thermoproteota > Nitrososphaeria > Nitrososphaerales > Nitrosopumilaceae > Nitrosopumilus. The sequence continues at coordinate 11,813 of JAJEHG010000020.1, forward strand.
AGATACCGGACTCCGAGGTTCTGGACATGGTGGCCGAAAAGTATCCCACGTGCAACAAGTGCTGGGCCGAGTGGAAAGAGTACCGCGTCATGGTCATGAACGAGATGCGGCTTGACATGTCTATGCCGGACCACCGCAAGATGCTCCGCAAGAATGAAAAGATATTCGTCGGCGTCATGTCTCCTGACGGCGATGTCATAGATTTCACAAACGAGGACAACAGGCGCCCAGACGATCCTCCCCCGGGCTCTCAGGCCCAAGGCTCCGCGGGTTAGCCGATGCCGACGCTCCTCTGCGCCGCATCTGGAACGATCATTCTGATCGTCCTTTGATCCCGAGCGCCGAGCGCCGATACCGCGTCCCTTACAGACGAGGCGACTGACTCCTGCTGGTCGGGGCCCAGCGTCAGGAATATGCCGTATATTGCGTCCATGTTAAAGGCGACCAGCCTTTCGGGGCTCCGCGAGATCTCCGCGGCGTACGCGCCAACAAGCTCCGACCGCCGTTCCTGCGGCAGTCCCGCCAGTATCTCAAGCCACGTCCTGAAGAGTTTCTCAAACCTGCCAAAGTCCACGGTGGGTCCCGCCTCCAGGGCATTGCGTATGATCTCCTGCTTTTCAGGCTCCGGCAGCTCGAAGAACTCTGTCATCCGCTTTGTCAGCATGGGCTTTCTCAGAAAGTCCGGCAGGCTTGCCAGACTGACTATGATGCTGCCGGCAAAGTTTTCAGTCGTCACCACATGGCGGCGCCGCGGCAAGAATATAACGACTCCGCCGCGGCGGCTCAGGGCTGGCAGCGGAGGTGGCAGGGAGGTGGCGGCGCTGCCCAGCGCGGCCGGGAGCCGCCACGCGTGGCGCCGCGGACACCTGCGGGCTGTCCCATACTACATTAATTAAGATGCAATACTCCCGCCGTACCGTGGCAGCGACCGTGGTGGTTGGCGGATTCTTTGGGGACGAGGGCAAGGGCAAGATCATCTCATACCTTGCAAGCAAGGACTCGCCGTCAATAGTGGTGAGGGGCGGCGCGGGTCCCAACGCGGGGCACACCATACGGGACGGGAAAAGGACGTACAAGGTGCGCATGCTGCCAAGCGGGTTTCTCAACCGCAGCGCAAGGGTGATGATAGGCCCCGGCGTGGTGGTTGACCCCGGCGTGCTGCTAAGGGAGGTAGAGGACTTTGGCGCGCAAAAGCAGGCGTACCTGGACGCCAACTGCGGCATAATAGACCCCGCCCACCGCGAGAGGGACTCGGGCGGGCGGCTCAAGGATAAGATAGGAAGCACGGGCTCCGGAACCGGCCCCGCAAACTCGGACCGCGCGATGCGCACGCTGAGGCTTGCACGCGACGTGGAATCCCTGTCAGGTATGATTACCGACGTGCCCCACGAGATAAACTCGGCGCTTGCGGCGGGCCAAGACGTGCTGGTGGAGGGCACCCAGGGCACGTTCCTGTCGCTGTGGCACGGAACGTACCCGTACGTGACGTCAAAGGACGTGACCGCGTCAGGCATATGCGCCGACGTCGGGCTGGGCCCCACAAAGGTGGACGAGGTCATGGTCGTCTTCAAGTCGTATGTCACCCGGGTGGGAACAGGGCCCCTGGAAAGCGCCCTGTCCGACGAGGAGGCCTCGAAGAGGGGATGGTCGGAGTTCGGAACCGTAACCGGCAGGCCGCGGCGCGCGGCGGACTTTGACATGAGACTGGCCGCGCGGGCCGCGATGCTCAACGGGGCGACGCAGCTTGCCCTGACAAAGCTCGACGTGCTGTATCCGGAGTGCGCGGGCAGCAGGTCGTTTGGCGACCTTCCTGCCGAGGCAAAAAAGTTCGTCTCACGCATAGAGGACGCGCTGGGGATTCCGGCCGTCGTCATAGGGACGGGCCCCAATGTCGAGGACGTAATCGACAGGCGCGCCGCATGAGAGCCCGTGCTCGGACACGCTCCCGTGTGAAACGGCCTAATAGGTTTAATTGGACACCGCGCCCGTATCTGATTGTGGCGATGACGACTACAGCGGCGGCGGCCAAGCCTGCAGGCAGGGAGGATGCGGCAGGGACGGCCTCCGCCACCGAGGGCGGGGAAGACCACCGGGGCGCACGCCCGTACTATATCCAGCTTGAGTCGTGCCTCGACTTTTCGCGGCTCGTGTGCGCGCTGGAAAACGTGCCTTCTGCATGCATGGCCCACAAGCACGACGGCATGGACATCCTCTGCGCCCAGGCGGACGTGCTACGCGGCAGGCCCATCATATACTACGTGCCGCTTGACGGCGGCGGCGGCAACGGTACCGCAACAGGGCACCACCTGTACTACGGCCTGAGACGCGGAAGGGAGGAGCACGGGACGTCCGCTGCAATGTCCGACTCGAGCATGGCGTACTCCCCGATAATACGTATAAGATCGCTTCCGGAAGTGCTGCTTCCGGATGGCGACGCGGAAGACAGGTATCACCCCATAGTACTGGAGGATCTTTCCAGCCTGGCTGGCATGATGTGGGGGCGCGAGGACTCCACGTTTCCGCTGCTACTGTTCCGGCGCGGCCGCAAGTGGCTTCTTGGCGCCACGCTGGAGCAGGGCTACGTCGACGCGGAGGCGCCCGCGCTCTTTTCGTACGTCGAGCTTGACTCTGATCCCGCAAAGCCGTTTCTGATGTTCTCTACGCAAAACGACGCGGAACCCGCGTTCGTGGACGTCCCGACCGAGCACGGCTACTCGTATCTGAAGATTATTAGGCTCAAAGGCAGCCACCCACTGATAGACTATGAGGACGTTTAATGCCAGGCTGTCAGACGCGTCGGGACGGCGCGTGATACTTGCCTGCGACTACACGGGCCGCCCTCCGGCCGCCTCCCCCGTAATACGCGACGTCAGGAGGCTGTCAGCATACATCTGCGCCATAAAGATCAACTACCACCTGCTGCTGCCGCTTGGCGCCAGGCAGGTGTCCTCCATAACCGACGCCGCCCACGGGCTCGGGCTGCAGACCATTGCGGACATAAAACTCAACGACATAGGCAACACCAACGATATCGCGACTGAGATCCTGTGGGACATGGGTTTTGATGCCGTGATCGCAAACCCGATAATGGGGCTTGACGGTCTCAGGAACCTGGTCCGGTCCGCGCACAGGCGCGGCAGGGGCGTAATCACGCTGTGCCATATGAGCGCGCCCGAGGCCCGCGCGTCCTATGAGATGAGGGCTCACCCCACGCCGAGGTCCAGAAGCCCCCGAAGGATGTACGAGATCTTTCTTGACTGGGCGCTCGACTCTGGCGCGGACGGCGTCATAGTGGGCGCCACGTTTCCGGGCGTCATAAGGGAGTGCTCGGGGCGCATACGAAAGAGCGGGCGGCGCCTGCTCATAGTATCCCCCGGCGTGGGGGCGCAGGGGGCCGATGCCGCGGATACGATACGCGCCGGTTCCGACTATGTGATCGCGGGGCGCTCCATCATACAGGCCGACGACGTGACGCGGGCGGCCAGGTCCATGCACCAGAGCATCTCGTCTGGCAAGACCTGACCTCCCGAGGCTGCCTTCCCAGCTCCGCCCCAGAAGCGCCGCGCATGCGCTCCCTGCCCGTTCGAAAACCACGAAAGGCCGCATTTTGCAGAGCCGGCAGTAGCACGCATGCCGGCCCCGCTCCAGCCCGGCACGGACACGCTGCCGCCAGCCCCATCAGGGCGGTGTCAATCCGCGCCTATTGCCCATCTTTGCAAGAGGGCCCTCCAGGCAATGATATTATTAAAATTGGTGTAATTTTTCTTAATGATTAATAATGTTGATCAAAATCTTAATATACCAAGATACCGGAGGGAGAGCATGAGAGAATACGAGGCATACGACGTCAAGGCAAGAAAAAAAGTCAAAATTCTTGAACCAAAAGTATCTATGTGGCGACTTTATAAAGACTCTGGTGATTTTTGAGGCCCGGGGCATAGCGTCCGCTAGGCGCGGATTCCCATCAAAAGGCCGGACATGTATCTATTCGGGCATTGAATCCCAGTACCATGCTTCGTCCATTT
>JAJEHG010000010.1 GCA_022823825.1 Nitrosopumilaceae archaeon
CAAATGGACGAAGCATGGTACTGGGATTCAATGCCCGAATAGATACATGTCCGGCCTTTTGATGGGAATCCGCGCCTAGCGGACGCTATGCCCCGGGCCTCAAAAATCACCAGAGTCTTTATAAAGTCGCCACATAGATACCTTTGTACCAAATTCCTTATCAATATTTGGTTCCGCGTGTTACACCCGCGCCAAGCAGTACATTTGATATATATTCAAGCAAATTTGTCAGACGCCAATGAATAAGCGTATCAGCATGCTCTTTACTGTCGCAGCAGTGGCAGTGATGGGCGCGACCTTATTCGGAAGTACATACACGCAGACCCAAATCTCTGGACAGTCTTTGGATCTCACGCAGATGGACGCCGACGTGATGGAGCAGATTCATCAGATGGGCGGACTGAAGCTGATGATGCCAGAGGCCTTTGCAGAGACTGACTGCGGTGTACTGGAGACATCAGGAAGGACAGTTCACAACTTTGATCTGACCGCCGAGAGCGTCGAGCTCCCGATAATGGGAGGCAAGACGTACCACGCCATGACGTTCAACGGCATGGTGCCTGGACCCACAATCAGGGTCATGCAGGGCGACGTGATCAAGATGACTCTGACCATTCCCGACGACGAGCCTGTTGCCCACGGCAACGACATGCATGCATCCCAGATAACCGCGGGAGCATTCGAGTCTGTAAACCCAGGTGAGACGAGCCAGTACTGCTTTATTGCAGAATCAGCAGGTATGTTCAAGTACCACTGCTCTGGCGTCAAGCTTGCTGCCATGGACCAGCACGTGCTCTCAGGCATGTACGGGATTGCAATCGTCGATCCCGCAAACGGCTACAAAAAGCTGATGGTCGAGAAGACCAGCGGCAGTGGCGAGCTTGAGCGCATGTTCTATGACGCAGACGCGCTAGAGTTCCAGCTCCAGTACAACCAGCTCTACCTGACCCCGGAAGGCAACTTTGATCAGGCCGCAATGTTCAAGCACCAGAACACGGGTACGGTTGTAAACGGATACCAGTTCGGATACGTTCCGAACATGGCCCACAACCTGCTAGTCAACGGTGACACAAACAAGAACATCTTTGTTGCACAGCCTTGGAACGGCATAGAGCTAAAGCAGCACCAGTCACAGCTTCTCTTCGTAGAGAACGACCAGCACGTAAGGCTGTTCATAGAGAACCAGGGCAACGAGCCGGTCTACTTCCACATAGTGGGAGAGATCCTCGACAGGGTGACACAGGGCAACAGAGTCCAGTCCGCAGCAACCGAGACATGGCTGCTTGGCGGTTCCCAGGGCATGATCGTTGACCTCGTGTTCGACGAGCCGGGCGTATATGCAGCAGTCAACCACGACTATGCGGCAATCTTTTCAGGAGCTGCCACCGTATTCGTGGCCGGCGACCCGTTCAACCTGAACCCAGTTCTGGTTGAGAAGGGAGTCCTAGAGGCGCCTGTTGCATCCTACGCGTACGCGCTGGGCAACCCGAGTGACGCTGTTCCCCCGATGGGAATGAACAGCATTGCACACCCCGCCATCAACATACACGGTCTGTACACCGACGAAGTGGCTGCAGAGATGCAGGCATCCGGTGACTATGTCGCACTCTGGGAGGTAATCCCGGTGGTGGCAGAGATACTTACTTCCTAGACAGCACTCTTTTTATTTTATTTTTATTTTATTTTGCGCCGGCGGTGGCGGCGCGCCTCTTCCCTACGGCGCGCCACACCCGCGCCGTGTCAGTCCGTCACGCCTCTCGTGGTGCGATCCCGCATAAACCACCGGCCCGCAGCCCGCATACAAGTTATATTTTGCAGATGTTCAGCGCCGGCATGGGACTAGACGGAGACGTGTTGATATGCGACGAGGTCGACCCCATACTGCAAAAGATACTCGGAGACAACGGCTTGCGCGTCTCGTACGAGCCCGAGATAAAGCCGGACCAGATTCTGGGGCGCATACAGGACTTTGAGATTGTCGTGGTGAGAAGCCGCACCACAATAACGCGGCAGATGATAGAGCGGGCGTCACGCTGCAGGATAATAGCGCGGGTCGGGGTCGGCCTGGACAACATAGATCAGGACGCGGCAAGGGAGCGGGACATACGCGTGGTAAACGCGGCAGAAGGCGCCATGAACGCGGTCGCCGAGCTGGTGCTCGGCATGATGTTCACACTCGCGCGCCATACGGCCCGTGCGGACAGGGCCATCAGGGACGGAAAGTGGCTCAAAAAGGAGCTAAAGGGCACCGAGCTGCGCGGCAAGTACCTGGGAATAGTGGGGCTGGGCAACATTGGAAAGAGGCTTGGAAGGCTTGCCAGGGCCCTAAACATGAACATAATAGGATACGACGTGGTCCCGATAGACGAGGAGTTTGCAAAGGAGGTCGGGCTGATAAAGACCGATCTCGACACGCTCTTGAAGAGCTCCGACTATGTGTCGCTGCACGTGCCGCTGCTCGACTCTACGCGCCACATGATTGACGCGCAAAAGATGTCGACTATGAAGGATACCGCAGTGCTGATCAACGCGTCTAGGGGCGGCGTGGTAGACGAGGACGCGCTGTACGATGCGCTGTCCTCCGGGACGCTTGGCGGGGCGGGGCTGGACGTCTTTGAAGAGGAGCCCGCGGTAGGAAGCCGCCTTGCCGAACTCGACAACGTGGTCATGACCCCGCACATAGGCGCCCAGACAAAAGAGGCCCAGTCGCTCGCGGCCAACGTCATAGGCGAGAAGATCGTCCAGATATTGCGCGGCGTCATATGACGGCGCGGTTGTGACCGCGTCAACGTCCACACAGGTACAGGCGCGCGCATAGAGCCGCTTGAAGCATGGCGCGCCGTCTTTAGTGCAATCAATACTTTTAACAGTAACTCTGCCACCTCACCGCTATTGGGCCATGCGGATTGTCGTGCACGTGCGCTCACTTGCAGGTTGCCATCTCTGCACGCGTGTGCGCTGCCGGCTGCCATGCTGGCATGCGCGGTCGCGCTGATACTGGCCGCCTCTCCTTCCGCATACGCGCAAGCCGTGGACCTGGCCGATGCCCGTTCGGACATGTCCGAAGGGGCCCCCGAGACGCTCGAGTACGAATCATCCGGACTGAACGTCACGGGCGCCGAGCTGTTGGACTTCCCTTTCCTCTCCATGTCGATAGAGTTTACGGGTGACACGGGGGACCGCGCGCTGACGATATTCCTTGCAGACCCCCTGTTTGATCCGGTGTTTGATCTCGACGGCTACCAGCTTGACGTAATTACGGACGTCGGACTGCACGACGCCTTTGAGATGTCGGGAAGAAACATGACGATAACAAACCTTCCTGTCGGGATCGAGTCTATTGACATCTACCTATCGGCCCGCGATGTGATAGCAGATGCAGCCCCAGACGAAGATTCATCGACGGCCCAGGATCCGGATTCCGGCATGGCCGATGCAGACGCGTCCGGTGACGAGGCTGCAGGCGGCGATGGCGGCGCCGTGCAGGACCAAGTGACTGACGCGCCGGAGGATTTGGCAGGCGGGGAGCAGCCCGCTCCCGAGGATGTCACAGGCGACGTGACCGTGGATGATGGCAGCGACGTGACCGGCGGCATGCCGCCAGAGACAGACGAGCCACTGGACGGAACCGACACGCCGGATGAGGCGACGACGCCGCAGCCGTCAGAGGACGGGCCGACATCCGTCGAGCCTTCCACCGGGTGCGGGCCCGGGACCGTGTTGGTGGACGGCGTGTGCATACTTGAAGAGATGCCGGAGGCAGACGTAAAGCAGGAGGCAGTGCAGGAAGCTGAATCCGACACCGCGCCTGCGCCCCAGGGCGGCGGCAGTGACACGCGCGCGGACAACAGAGGCCTGATATTCGGCGCGGCCGGCGGATTTCTGGCAGCTGGAATCATCGCGGTGATACTGGCCCTCATATACCGGGCAAACAGGCGCAAGCGCTAGTCGCAGGCCAGATCGGGCGCCCTCATGGCACGGTCAAACTCGAGCGCCGACATCTGGGAGGTGGCCTGGTACGGAATCAGCCCCAGTATGGGCGTGTATGTCGTGGTTGCGAGCACAATCTGCCCGGGGTCGATCCTGAACTCCCCGCTGCTGATCCCAAAGTCGACTGTCATGAACATCTGATGCGAGCTGGCCACCTGCTCTGATCTGAACGTGCCCTCGTACACGTCTGATGCAAGCGGGTCCATACTGATGGGGCCCGCGGTGTATGTACCGACGTCCTTCCCATGGTAGTATGCCGTAACCTCGAACCTCTCAATGCTTGTCCAGAACGGCACGGTGTTGCAGAACTCCAGGCTTCCGCCGGTCGCCATCTTGAAAAACGAGAACATCCCGGGCGAGTCCCACCGGTACTGCATCTGTTCTGCGCCCGCAATGTTTGCAGCCGACACTGCAAACGGCGCCGCAATGACGGCGATCGCCACCGTGGTGATTATGGCATGCTTGTCCATCGCGCCCACCGTCAGGTCTCGCTGCCCCCGGGCCAGGACTGGCCCCCGTCTGACGTTCCTCCGACTCCACTACCGTCCCCTGCCTGCACGTATATGGTGCCGGATTCCAGCAGATAGTCCAGCATTCCTGCCATTGCGTCGTCGGATATCTCGCCGGTCACCCACCAGTACGCCGCCGTCTTTACCCATTCGGGTATCACGATGCGGTATATGGTGTCGCGCTCGATCTCAAACGGCACGTCGATTACGCTGCTGTCCACGGATTTTTTTATCGAGTCGATCAGAAACCCGCCATGGAACGTTCCGGACAGCCATGCGGCGGTGATCTGCCGGAGCTGGCTTGGAAGGCATGTGATCTCCGAATCCGCCAGCTCAAAGTCCGCAGACGCGCGGCCGCCAGAGTATTCCACGCTTATGGTATACGTGCCGGCCGGAAATATCGCCCTCTCAAACGGGAACGGCGCCCTTATCTCGGTTTCCTGCACGTCTATGGAGATCGGAATCGCCTGGCTGCTCTTCCCGTCCTCGTCGATTATGTACGACGTGGCAGCCTGGCCCGTGACCTCTGAGACCGATATGACATACGAGAGCATGTCACAGTACTGGTATACCGGCTTTCCCATGGATATGGCAATGTCGGGCCCCTCCTCTGCGTGCGCCGTCTGCGCAAACGAGGCCGGCATGGTTCCAAGCGCGGCTGCCGCAACCGCTGCCACTGCAATAACGGCAGCGGCGGCCCGTACGCGGGCAGTACCATGGTTGCCGGTTCTTGCGCCCGCGTGCACTGCGCCCGGTTTCATGTGGTGGGCCCGCCTGAAACCTCAATTAAACCTGATTGAGGCCTGCATGCCCAGACCTTGCAGGCGGGAGGCCCAGGTCCGTACGTCCGCCCCTGAGATCAATTATTAAAGGGATGTCTGGCACGCACGACATGCCCTCGTATCAGGACAGAACGTGGATACGCCTATGGCGTGAGAACGCGCCGGAGCTTCGCCAGCGCGTCGTGACGTGGCGCAGGCAGAACGCAATCACGCGCATTGAGAAGCCCAGCCGCCCCGAGAGGGCGCGTAGGCTCGGATACAAGGCAAAGCAGGGCATTATTACGGTGCGCATGAGGGTCGGGACGGGCGGCATGCGCAAGCAGAGGCCGAGGGGCGGCAGAAGGCCAAAGCACCTCGGCGTGACCCGGATAAAGGCAGACGACAGCATGAAGACCGTGGCCGAGCGCAGGGTGCTTGAGCGTTATCCTAACATGAGTCTTCTCGGCTCGTACTTTATCTACAAGGACGGCATGCACTATTGGTTCGAGATGATCCTGGCCGATCCCATGCACCCGCGGATCATGGGTGACAAAGAGTTAAACCGGAGAGTACCGGCGGCCGCATGATTGGCATGCGGGCGTCCAATCGGGGTTTTCTGATCTTGCTGTGGACAGCCGCGCGCGCAAAGACCCGCCTTTGTGGCGCGGCCAGCCGGCATGCCTGCGGCGCGTCTGCGCGGACGCTTCTGCCCGCGCTGCTTGCGGCGGGACTTGCTCTGGGCGCCCCCGGCGTGTCTGACGCGCAGCTGCTCTCGGACAGCACGGGGCTGGTGAACCGCATCGAGATTGCCGCCGCGGGGGGCCAGACCTTTGAGGTCGTCATAACGTCGAACTTTGACATTGTAGGCTACGAGTTTGCCGCGGCCGACAAGAAGCTGGTGCTGCAGACGGGGGGCGTACTCTCTGAAAACATTGCGGAGATCGTAGTGCCCGCGGGGCTTCTGTCCGGACAGCTCGGGGCAAGCGTAGACGGCCTGCCGGTCGATGCCCAGGTCAGGTCGACCGATACGATCTCGTTCCTGGTACTGGTGTTTGAAGGTGGAGGTGGCGATGGCGATGCCAAGGACGGCCCTGACAGGGCGGGGCGTACAATCGAGATTACGGGCACCAAGACATCGGTGTCAGAGACTGCCGGCGTCCTGCCGCCGGACGGTCAGGGTGGTGGTGGTGGTGGTGGCGTGAGCGGTGGCGGCGGCGCCGATGCCGGGAGTGTCGGCCACGACAGCGGAGGGGGCTGCCTTGTCGCAACCGCGACATTTGGCTCCGAACTTGACCAGCGGGTGCAGCTTTTGCGCGAGGTTAGGGACTCAAAGGTCTCCAGCACCGAGTCCGGCCGCGCATTCATGGGCGCCTTTAACTCTGCGTACTATTCGTTCAGCCCGCACGTTGCAGACTACATGCGCGAGAATCCGTCCTTTGCGGACGCGGCGAGGGTGCTCCTGACCCCCATGCTGCTCTCACTTGAGATCATGAACCATGCCGAGGCGGGCTCCGAGGTGCAGGTGCTGGCGTACGGCTCGCTCCTGATACTGCTCAACGTGGGCGTCTATGCGGCCGTTCCTGCCGCCGTCCTCGCCGCCGTCCTCGCCCGCCTGCAGTCCTGCCTGCCATCCAGCACGTCCCCGCACGCGGCAGCCCCCGCCGTACTCCGGACGCGCGGCTCCAAGTAGAGGCGTTTTATTGGACTGTGCGCGTGCAGGTGACGGGTTATGGATCCTGCCAAGATTGCGCTGATCGGGGGGTTTGCAATAGTGGCGGCCCTGTCCGTCTTCCTCTTTCTGGTTGCGGCCTAGTCCTTGCCAAGCAGTCCCCTGATCAGCCCGTCTAGGTGCCCCGACTGCCCGAATGAGACGTGGCGGAGCACTCCCTCCCGGTCCACCAGTATGGTCGACGGCGTCCCGCGCAGTCCGAACTTTTCAAACGTCTCTGCAGAATACTTCTTTGTCCTTAGATAGTCCCTCACCCTCTGCATGATCTGCTGTCGGTACTTGGGCGGTTTGGACTCAAAGTCCGGAATCTGCGGGCGTATGATCTGCATGACCTGATCCTGTCCCGCCTCGCCTTCCATACTTGTGAGCCTGTCCATGGCAAGCGGGAAGGGTATCTTGTGCATGTACTTGGAGCCTTCTGCAAGCTGCCCGTATGCCGCAAGCATCTTTTTGGTCTCGCCTACCACCTCCCCCGTCTCGGCAAGCATCCTCAGGTTCTCCACCGTGTTCAACTCAAAGTCCTCAAAGGCCGTTGCAAGCCCGATGACCCTGACCCCTTCGTCGGCATACTTGTGGTATATCTGGATTGCCTCAGGTATGGCGTGCATAAAGCACCCAGGACAGTTCACCTGGAAGACCTCAAGCAGTACGATGTGGTCATTTTCCTGGTCAAAATTGGTGGGCATGCCCTGCACCCACTCAGAGACCCCAAAGTTTGGGGCCTTCTGCCCTATTACAACGCTCACGCGGCGACTCCGCTCCTTTGTGTTAAATAGCTTGGCTCACGGGAGGCGGCACGGAACTGATGCCGCGCGCTTGCCGCGATCTGCCAGAAGGACGGAGCGGCCATGCAGTCGCGCGGCCAACGCGCAAGGCGGCCGGACTCTGGGAGGGGTGGGGAGGGGAGGAAGGGAACCACGCGGCATGATCGGCTCCACCGCACAAAAGCCGGCATTCCCCGGGGCGTGCCCCAGACACCGCGCGATTCGCGTCCGCGGGCATCAGAATAGAATTATAAGGATTTTATACCGTGCATGAGCGTGCTTCGATAGCTCAGCCTGGTAGAGCGTTACCTTGGTAAGGTAAAGGTCGCGGGTCCGGATCCCGTTCGAAGCTCCATTATCATTACCACAGTAGCGTCACGGCGCCATGCTCCGGCCGCGGCGTACCGCACCGGCCGCCACCCGGAATACCGCATGCGGGCAGCCGGGGCGTCGAGGCGGACGGCCGCAGGGGCGTCAGTAGTTTCTAATCAGCAGCTCGGTATGCCCGAGGCGCCCGCCGGAGTCCGAGTTGATGCAGCGGCTTGCGCTTACGCGCTCGACGGTCCACTCGTCCCTTGCAAACATCTCGCTTATGACGCCAGAGTCCGAGTTTGAGAGCAGCACGTGGCATCCCATCTCGTCAAGCGTGACGCACAGATCGGCCAGCCTCCTTTGATCCTCAATCCCAAAGTCACCGCACGTGTACCTGGTAAAGCTGGCAGTCCTGCTGACCGGCATGTACGGCGGATCAAAGTACACAAAGTCCCCCCTGCGCGCCTTGCGCGCCACGGCTCCAAAATCCTCGCACGACACGTGGACGCTGTCCATGTTCAGTATCTCGCTTACGGCAAGTATGTTCTGCTCGTCGGCTATGGTCGGGTTTACGTACCGGCCAAGCGGCACATTGAACTTTCCGCGGCTGTTGACGCGGTACAGCCCGTTAAAGCACGTCTTGTTCAGGAATATCAGCCGGGACGCGGTATCGATGTCGCCGGCGCTGCCAGGGTCATGGCCGTCACGCACGCTGTAATAGTACGACTCAGAGTCCGCCCTGTAGCCGGCCTCGTGGTCGCGGAGCGCGCGCAGGAGATCCTCGGGACGGTCGCGGATCATCTGGTATGCCAAGACAAGCTCCCGATTCAGGTCCGATATGCGAAAGGAGCGTGCGCCGCGGCCGCCGCGGCCGCCCTTGCCATCCTTTGAGCCTGCCTGCGCGACATGAAAGAACAGGGCGCCTCCCCCCAGAAAGGGCTCAAAGTACCCGCCAAACGACTCCGGCATGCCGCCGCTCACCACGGGCAGAATCTGGCGCTTGCCGCCGGCCCACTTTACAAACGGCCTCGGACGGTATCCCGACGACGCAACCTGTCTGCGCATCAACGGGCCATCAGGACACTGGTAATTACCCATTGAAAATAAAACGGTTGAGTGATTGGTAAAAAAAAACGAATCATGCGCGGCGCCAACGCACACCCAAGCCGATGGCGGACTCACGGCCAGAACGGCCCCGGATCCCGGGATTTGCGCGCGCGGCGCCAACCGGTTCGGGCGCGCGCCGACGCAAGAAATAATATAGAAAATGAAAATGGGGTGGGATTTCTCCTAGTCCCACTTTGACCAAGCGGCCATCCACCTGTACGTCCACGTGTTGAGCTTGCAGCCCAACGCGGCAAACGTACACGCTAGCACCGCGCCAGCACCGGCGCCCAAGGCGACCGGACTATTGTAGAACTTGCCTACCTGCGGTTCTATCGGTGTCATGTATGGCGGCAACGTCGGTCTCGGATACTTGAATGCCGTTTCCAACGGATCGGCCACTGTTATCAGGTTCACCATGTTAAACAGCGGTAACGACATTCCAACCAGTACGCCGCCAAACAGTATCAGCGAGTGCTTGTTCTTCTTCGTCGCCCAGTATACCAAGTCAAGCAACATTGCCGACGGCAACCAGACTGGCGTCACTATGAAGTCGTACGGGTAGCCGAGCGCAAACCATGCCCCCTTGGCGACCCATGTATACACGGTCATGATTAACGCGTAATACGTGGCCGTACCTGGAACGCCTGTAAAGGTAAGATAGTAGGTAGCACCAACTACAAGCATCAGCGTCTGCGATATTGAGAATACCGTATACGATGTCCAAGCCCAGTCAGTATAGAAGATGTAATCTCCCGCATTAATCGTCAGCAGCGTAGAGTTAACTGCAACCACTACTATGAACAAGTAGTGTGTACATCGTCTTAACCAGACCATTGGTTTATTGAATTAAGGATAGGTATATAAAATTTTAGAATCAGGAACGCACTACCACCGTACAGAGAGCCGGCCCGCCTAGGATCAGGGGCGCCATACGAGCAGGTCCCCCGCATAAACAGTCATGGGCGTCCTCCATCCATTTGGGATCGATACTTTTGATCGCACCAGTCATACCTGCGCCCGAATGGCACCGGCGGCGTCTCATAGCTGCCGGCATCCAACGAATGCAACCCCGACTCGTCGCAAGCCCATGCACTCTCCGGAGGCGATCAGGGAACCCCCTTCCAGGCCATGGCGGAACCGCACCGGCCTGCCGTCTGTCTCTGCTGGCCGTACGGCCTGGGTTGCCAGTGCAATGCTGCTCTCAGGCGGCCCTCAGGCGGAGGGCTATTACCTTCCTCCCTCCCCTCCCTCCCCCCCCCCCCTCGCCATTCTGTCTCACAAGGCAGGGCCCGCCGTCAGGCAACATGGATGCGGATGCGTCATGCCCCTGAGCTGCAAGCCGGGGACGTCACGGCATTCCAGGGGCGCCGTGTACGCGACGCGCGCGGGGCATCGTCCATGCGTGCAGTGGGCTCTGCCTGAAAAGCGCGGATCCCTCATGGCGCGCCACTCCACATGCCATATGGCGCCGAGATGCGTGCCTGTAAGCGTCCATTTGAGGCTCCGAGGCCTCACCCCCTGGCCGCGCACCAAAGGCGGGCTTCATGAACCTGCGTCTAAAGGAGAGACTGGGTGACATGGCACCCGAAACAAGAGAAAATGAAAAAGGTTGAAGGTTAGCCCTTCTTGCAATCAAGCGCCCTCAACAAACAGCGAGATTGCGATTGTGCCTGCCGTTACAGCTGCAATGCTGCCGGCCACAATGCCGTTGCTGTTCTTGTTTGAGCCTTCTTCCATGACCTTTACGCAGAAGATGTAGCCTATTGCTTCGATGATGGTAAGTACGATGAATGCAAAGTGTCCACTCGGGGTCGGATATGCCCATGGATAGTAATAGTATCCTGCTGCCGTACCTCCAAATGTTGCCAACCATGCTGCCCAGAACGATATGGTAATCAGACCGGTCATGTTCTCAACGCGCTTTCCAATCATACGTTCTACGTCGGCGCTAGAGGAACCTCCGGCACCGCCAGAACCAAACCCTTTTGGAAGAGTCATTGTAGGTGTGTATGCTGTAATAGTTTTAAATCTTTCTTAAGGGCGGGCAAGGCAGCAGGCATCTGTATATAAACAGCACCAGCGGGCCGCCGCCACCAAGACGCATGCGGCGGGCCGGTCGTACCGAGTGCCAGGCAACAGGCATGCAGGCAGTCGGAGGCACGCCCCAGGCATACGACCGGCAGATCGCGACGCAGGATACGCCTCTGATCGCAACAGGCAAGGAAGAGAGGGCACATGCAGGCGATCGCACCATGCAGGACGGCAGCTGATGGCACATGCCAACCCCGCACCAGCGGTCCCTGCCCATTCGGGCGTACCAGAACCGCGCAGGGCCTCCCACGCACGAGCCGAAAAGAAGAGTGTGTAAAAGACCCACACCCTACGGGATTGATCTGCTGTACAGCTTGCCCTCTAGGGCCATCTTGTACATCTCTGCAACATACGGGTTCTCTCCAGGAGTCTCGGCGCCCAGTTCTACCAACCGAGCGTACACCCTGACCACGTAGGCCAGTGCGCCCATGAACGCCACTACGACGCCCATATTGAACATCCAGTGGTTCGGCACGGCAAAGATCTCCTCTACAAACCAAAAGTGCCACATCTCGTTGACTCCAATCGTGAACATGGTCGCCAGATAGCCAAGAATGGTCATCTTCAGACCCGTGTTCATAGAGTTGTTGGGGCCTCTGAGAACCGGGACCTTTCGGTCATATATCGCGGCTGCACCCCAGCCTAGTGGGAGTGCAACAAAGTGCGAATACAGCCACCAGTGCGCAGGCGTAAACGCGCTGTCCCTGATGGATGTCTGGTGGAGTGAACCATCGACAAAGTTGTCCACCTCGACGGATGCTGCAGTTGATCCCATCGCAATGACGATCAGCCAGATCTTCTTGAGTCTCTGGATCTCGACTTCCTTTGGGATTAGTGCTGGCATTTGTGCCATGTGTGTTATCACCTGTATCGCACATATAAAGTACAAGAATACAAAGGTGTGAAGAACAGTATAAGACTTACATTTTTGCAAATAAAATATGAAATTCTTTGTATTTTATACCATGAAACATGCAATATAACATTACATGCAACCACCAAATTTGATGTTAATCATCGATGTTAATCATCGGACACCGCAGGCGGCCTCCGCTTCTAGGATGTACGTCTAGGACGGCCTGGGCCGCGCCGTAAACCCTGCCGAGACGCATGCGGCACGTTAGCTTGGATGATCGCATCCAATACGTGGGAGGGTGTGGGGGTGGAGAGGAGGATGACTGCAGCCAAGGGTTTGCCGACAGCGGCGGATCCGACGGCGGGCGGCGCAACCAGTCCAAGCATACGCGAGGGTACCCGCTGCAGACTCAAACGGTGAAACCAGACAGATCCGGAGGCCCGCACGCGTGTCTGTTGCAGGCGGACGGGCCACTGAGAGATGATCCGTGCCGCAATGAACAGTCCAGTAGATGGAATTTAAGCCCGGTCACGCCAGTTCCCGACAGGTACGGGGTTTTCGTGCACTGCCAAGTAACCGCATGATGCCCCGGACACCCACACAGTGATCAAATACCGTCAGATCTATATGACGGCGTCCATACCC
>JAJEHG010000033.1 GCA_022823825.1 Nitrosopumilaceae archaeon
TTGAGATGCTGTGGCGCGAGATAAAGCGCGCCATCGCGGGCAGGTACTTTGAGGGCGGGTTTGAGCAGATGAAGTGGTCCATCGTGCGCATGCTCTCTGACGGCCAGGTGCGCATAGCGAGGCTGTTCGGGTACATGCTTGGCGCCATGCGTGACGGCAGGCAGGGGGCGCCCGCGCCCCGGCCTGCGTGACGCGCCGGCGGCGTGCCGCAGGGGCCCGCGCGTACCCGCGGCTGCGCACAATTCCGCACGCGCGTTCCGAACCGCCGGGCGGACGCATTCCTGCCCGCCGCCAGAGGCGCGGATCCCGCCTTCCTGCGTCCGTCGCTGCCGTACGGGGCCTGAAACCACACCATGTGACCATAAGAGTGTCAGAAAACCATCATGTCTTTTTTCAGATTACTATGCACAAAAATTACTCGCGTTGCATGCGCCAGCGCGCAGAGCAGGGCCGCATAAACTCGGGTTTTCGGTCCCTCCACCTGTATGAGTTCGGTTCTTGATTCCATGCCGTTCGCCGGATCACGGGGATTAATTAAAAGCTCATATAGATCTTTCGTTTCCGCGGCCTGACGGTTCGGGCCCACCGCGTACTGCCATCCCGGCCCTGCCGCCGCATCCACACGCAGAAAAAAGCACCCGGACCAATGCAGTTGGCGCATGGGATGTCGTGTCGCGCATCCCCTAGCACCGCCACGGGTGAGGGCGAGGGGGGGAGGATGCAAATCAGGCCAAGTCGGGTCTAACGGTCAAAACGCACCGGATTTCAGGCGTCAAAAATCTACTCTGCCGCTTTCTGATCTACCAACAACACCCTTATTATACCGTATTTTACAATGTTGTACGAATTACATGAATTTGATGGTTTGGAAAGCACTGACTCCGTTACTACACGAAAGCTGCCGAACATGGGAATGTTCAACACGGATCTTGATCCACAGGCCCGTTGAGATATCCAGGATAACTGGAATAGAGTATATTGTCTCGAAGATCGTTGACAAGGCCAGAGTACCTAATCGACAGGGGCAGGCTGGGGGAGTGGAACTTTATTTTGAGTGAGATAGGCGTGGTGGATCTCCATATAGACGCTACCAAGACTAAAAAGATGGCGAATGGTATCACCGATGGCGTTACTAACACCTCGGCAGTGACCGCAAATACAACTGTAGCTACCACAAAATCTACAGAGACTGAATGTCGGGAGGGAGTTTAAATGAGCGAGCCATTTGTAACTCATGCCGGAATACTCTCCTTCGCAGAGGAGCAAGTTAATCTTTCATCACATGATAAGCGCCGATACCGAGAACAGGTAAATTCCCTACGTGAAAAACTGGCGCAGCACATTGCAAGCAACCCAGGATTCGGACTAGTCAAAATGCTACATGCGGGAAGTGTTGCCAAAGGAACTGCCCTGCGCAACATTAATGATCTTGATGCCGCCGTATACGTGAAGAAGGATCAAACTCCTACTGATGAAAGAGAGATAGTGCCATGGGTAGGAGAGCGCCTCCGCGAAGTATATCCCCAAAAGGATGCGAGTGACTTTGATACTAGCTCTCCCCACTCTGTGAAAATTCATTTCAGAGGAAGCGGGCTAGATGTTGACATTGTCCCGGTCCTCTACGAGGGAGACGAACACGACCGTGGATATTTGATAGACAAGTATACCGGCGAGAGACTGCTCACCAGCATCCCGCTTCATCTCCAATTTATCCGTAAACGGAAGGAGGCCAACCCGAGACATTTTGCCCAAGTCGTGCGCTTAGTCAAATGGTGGGCTAAACAACGAAAAGACGAAAACTCTGCATTCAAATGCAAATCTTTCCTATTGGAACTACTTGTGGCTCACTTGGCTGACTCCGGTGTAAAGTTGGAGGACTATCCGCAAGCCCTTGAAAAATTCTTCAGCTATATAGTAAAGACAGGTCTTGAGAAGCGCGTTGCATTCGGCGATTATTATCCCGCTAGCACTCTTCCAAACCCTACGGGAGACGCCATCGAAGTTTTCGATCCAGTCAATGCCGAAAATAATGTTACCAACAGGTACTCAGTTAGCGATCGTGATGCACTTGTCAAGGCCGCCGAAGAAGCAGCAGACGCCATACGAGAGGCCTTCTACGCCACCACCACAAAGCGTGCAGTAGAGTCTTGGCAAGTTATTCTCGGACCATCTTTCAGGAGTAGACATCTATGACATTCTCCTTTACAACAAGCTCCACGTTTACTAGAACCGGTGCAAGATACATTGCTTCCAAGGTGGCAGCAGATCTCAGGGGCATGAGAGACTACTACAAACAGCCGGACGAATCCCGGATACGGGACTATAATGAGGAACTGACCGAACTCTTGGCGGGGGGTTATCTTGCAACTGTAGAATATGGATTTGTGAAAAATGATCAAAGGATAGTTACCCTGTATTATGAGGTTCGGCCTGACGGTTCACTTTCGGACGAAAGATCTGGGAATGTTTATGCAAGAGTAGACATTTCTAATGCAAAGTGGTTCTCATTTCTAACCTACAGCGATAAATGGGAATCATTATCCCCTGCCGACAAACAGCAGATCAAGGCACGAATACACATCAAGCGCGCTCCGGGAGAACGTCCACAGGACGGCAATGGTTACTGGGTGATGGATAAAAGTTACTCTTCTCAAGATATGGATATGCAACGGAAGACGTTCCGTCCCTACTAGGTGCTCGGTATGGCTTCCGACGAACTGTTCGACGAGATTAGAGAAATGCCAAATGCTGACGCAGATAGAGAATTCAAAAAGCTTGTAGGGCTAGATCGTCTAAAGGATATTCTATTAAAAGAAGCCAGTCTTATTCTTGTTCCGGAGCTACTGGAGCAGTGGAGCAGTAAAAAACACGGGATTGTTCTGCCGTGCGTGGAGCAGTTTCATAATCGTCCACCAGTGATGGTGTTTTCCGGAGATGTAGGTACTGGAAAGACTACACTTGCAGATAGTTTGGGCAGTCCCATAGCCCGAGAAGAAGACATCAAAGTGACGCATATCCGCTTGAGCCTCACCACCCGTGGCGAAGGAGCCGTAGGGCAGATGACCAGTCTGATATCTAGAGCATTTGACGAAGTGGTGAAACTGGCTAAGAGAGGGACTAAGTCAGACGGGAAGCCTACATCGGCAGTCGTTTTCGTGATCGATGAGGCCGACGCGCTTGTAGAGTCACGGGACACCGAACAAATGCACCACGAAGATCGCGCGGGAGTCGACGCTATGATTAGTGGGATAGATCGTATCACACGAGAGCATTTACCAGTTTTAGTGATACTGTGCACCAATCGTAGCAGAGCACTCGATCCGGCTGTTCTGCGCCGTGCGGCAATTCATCATGAGTTTATGCGCCCAGACGCAGAACAAAGAGAAGCTCTGTTTCGTAGGGCCTTTGACAGGGTTTTTGACGACGAGCAATACAGGGAATTGTCCCGTCGAACCGGTTCAAACGCGAGCGGTCGGAACTACGGCCATTCCTTTTCGGACATTACTCAACGTCTCATACCCAACATTCTTCTAGATGCTTTTCCAAACAGACCGGTCAGTTTTGATCTAGCCTTATCAATACTTGACCGGACTGAACCGACTCGGCCGTTCGGCCCTACGGATGGCGAACAGAAATCATGATCACCGGACTGAGCCCAAGCGGCGCTCGAATCAGAGGCGATGACTATCAGCATTTATTCACGTGGTGGCAAGCGCTCAGAGCGGTTATTGGAGCGAGTGACATAATCAAAATAGGGATAGAAGATCCCAGTGCCAAAAACGCTGACGACGTCACCGTGTACATGAAAAACGGAGTGCGGGAATACTATCAGGCAAAGTCTTCCGTCGACGCACGCGACCCTGTTGGAATTATGTGGCTTATGAAACCCTCGAGATCAGGAGGATCGAGTATAATCCAAAGATTCTATAATCTGTGGGAAGGCGAACAAGACGGGCACAAACCCAAGATAATCTTGGTAACAAACCGTCTCCCTCTAGCAGGGGATATACTGAGCATGAGAGACGGCCGGGACTGCACCATCGTACGCCACTTACGAAGTGCACAGCCCAGATCAAAGACAGGTTCTATTCGTCGTGAGCTTGCCAAACACCTCGGGGTCACTGAAAGTAAGGCAGTGCAGTTCTTCCATGATTTTCAGCTCTGGTTTGGAATAACCGATAATTTGCTAACAGATTCTGTGCGGGATCGTATGCACATGGCTGGCCTTCGTTATGACGAGGAGGCAATAGCTCGAGGTGTAGCGATTGTGCATGACTGGGTAACAGGAGGAAAAAGAGAGATCATAACAGCAGAGTTGCACCAAGTGGTTGAACCATTAAAGCAGCCCGACGATCCACCAAAGGCCTCAATCCTTGTCCAAGCAATTGACCGTGACACTATCCCGGAAGCTGCTACAGTTGTCCTTGACTGGTTATGCTTGTTTCCAGGCAACGAACCAAGAGTCAGGCGCCAAGCGTCAGACCCGACGCTGTGGAATAACCGGTTTAGGCCAGAACTACGACAGGCAGCGCGGGAACTGCGATCGCAAGGACACACTCACATTCTAGTTAAGGGGTATATGCGCTTGTCTACGTGGTTTACCGCTGGCGTGGAGCTGGGTAAGATGGCGGGATTTGAGGTTTCATCATTTCAGGGCCTGGCTGCATGGTCTTCGGTTGGAAACGTGCCTAGCATTGGCATCAAGCATACTACTACAACTCTAGGATTCGGCAAAGATCTTGCAGTGGGTATCGCTTTGGCAATGGATCCCTCTGCAGACGTGTTAACATATCTTCGTGACCAGCGAATTGATGTGGGGGAGTACGTCTGCATAAGCCCTACGAGTGGCGCCAACAACCAAACCATTGGCAACGCTGCCGAGGCTAGAGGCTGGGCTTATAGCGTACGAGACTCGGTTCGTCGCCTCGTTCTGAAATATGAACCGGGCCAAATACATCTCTTCCTAGCAGGCCCACACGGAGCGATACTTTTGTTGGGTCACTTGTGGGATCGCATGCCACACACACAATTATACGAGGATCTCAATTCACCTAAAGGATACGCTCCTTCGTATCTAATTCCTAGATAAAGCACAGATGCATTCGTGGTCAAAGTTTTCTCACTAACATATGGTATACGTCCTAGCAGTCTCTAGTGTACACGTCCGTGACGTTGAACAATAACACCAGCTAGACTCCCCACACCACACGTACGACATACCGGCCTCCCAAAACTGTCCCGACTCCGCCGGCTTGGGAGCGCCTTGTTGGATCGTATTATCTGGGATTTCGTCTTTTTTGGCTCGATTCAGTTCTTCATTAGATACAGCCTTGCCTTCTTTCGGTTTACGGGTACGTCGTAGCCCCGAACAAGCTGCGCCACATCCTGCGCGTCCCGTACGCGGGCCTAGTACCGGTGGCCTGCAGTGTCCTAGGCCACGTCAGGTCGTCATCCGGCCTACTGCGCCTCCCATCCGCGGACGGCCACTGGCAGAATTTATCGACTCCGGATGTCACTATTTCCGTGAGCGGCGCCGTTCCTCGATCTTTCTTCTAATCTTCCGCAGGCACTTGTCGGGATCGGAGTTTATGTTGTGCTCCCAGAACCGCAGCACGGACCATCCCTCGCGTCGCAACTTTCTAGTGACGTAGCGATCACGCTTCATGTTTTTTAGAATCTTCTCCCTCCAGAACGTTTGCCTAGGAACTTTCCCATGTCGGTAGAGGTATCCATGCCAAAAGTCCCCGTCGCAGAACACGGCTATTCTCATCTGGCGGTGCGCAAAGTCCGGATTCCCCAGCATGCTCGGATACATCTCAAACCGCATGTCCGTATCGGCCAAGATTTCTCTCATCTTCAGGTCTATTCCAGTCCACTTGCCCCTGATCCTTGACATGATCCACGAACGCTTCTCCGGCGTAAACACGTCCGCCAATACAGTCACTGCTGCTACACGCCATAATAAAGAGGTGAAGGGCCAACATCCGGCGCTAGCATGGCGATCCGGCAGTTCCATCCAAGACAGGAGTGCGGCGCGGGCAACCGGATCTCGCCACATATGGTACTGTGAAGCTCCATAACATCAGTCCAGCAGGCATTCTGCACTGTCAAGAAATTCAAACGCAGGTTCAAAGGGTACGCCCTTGTGACTTGCGTTTCCATACAAAAGACAACTGACATCATAACAGAACGGCATCATGCCACCGCACTTTAGAAGGGTTAGATCCATAACATTGCCATGGTTGTCGTATTGATACACTCTAAGTACGGGGGTGCCATTTGTTGTGAAACCAAACTCATCAGTAGACTCCGGGTACATTGCCTTGAACTTTTTGTAGATTGTATGCTTTTTGTATTCACCGTACCATTCGTCACCCTCCGGCTCGGAGAATATTGAGTTTCTAATCGTAAAATAGGCCGCCTTTATACGATCGTCCACGCCCCCGCCGGTAGTCTGGTTGGGTACTGACTCAAAGTATGCAGCTACAGATATGATTGCGGCACACGCGCATACAAGTATGATTCTGTTTCTGGTAAAAAAAGAGAGGGCAGTTATGAGGTCCATGCATTTGTGGTTCCAGTTAGATACCAGACGTACGATGGATCGTCTCTGTCGCTTGCCAGCACATTCTTTGTTAACTTCGCACACCCTAGTCCGCTTGTAGTATGTGTCTGCTCGTTTCCTCCAATTTCAAGAGTGGCAATTGCATAATTGTAGGAACCTATGTGGGAACACGAAGATATGTGTATCTTCATGTAGTTGCTCGTACCATGGCCTGCTCCTTCTCTGGCACTTGTGTCGGGAGGGCTCAGTGTCATACGATGCTCTCCGGCACTCCAAGGGATTTCTTCTTTAACCTTGCATGTCCCATATGTGCACGTGTGGGGCTCACCATACATTATGGTATAGTGAGGAGTCTCACTCCACGCATACGCGCTGGGCAGGATTAGTGACAGCCAGTTTGATGCCACTTCCGGAGGGGGCCCAGGATCCTTTTCATACACCTTGGTATCGAGAATCTTGCGCAACGCGTCCGCGTCACATCCCTCGCTGTACCCGCATGCGGCAATGTTGACAACGACGTTCCAGTATTTGGTGTCGTTCTCAAACAGTGCGTCTGGAACGTTTCCGTGCTGTGCAAGCGTATTGAACGCGTCTGCCACATCGGGTGCGAACGTGACAAACTCTGATTCGGAGATTATCTCGCCCAGTCTATCGTCAATAGCATCCACGGAGTCTGGGGCGGGGTATTTTTCTGCCAGCCAGTCGTGAAATATCTTTATGGGCCCTGTGTGGTTGTACTGGCCCTGCAATTTTTGCTTTGTCACCACCAGTGACGTGATCTCGTGTCCAAAGCCGGTCTTTTCAATTATCGTATCAAAGTTGTGAATCTTTGTGTGAATCTGAACCATTGCCTCGTTCCATCCGTTCTCCTGTATGTCCATAGTTGTGTATGCGCGCAAAGCAAACATCATCTGCCGAAACTCAGCGGAACTTGCGAACTGGGCTTCCCACTCTTCACCGTATCGTTCAATCAATTCATCATCGTAAATGTCGTCTTCAACAAGGGTGTTCTGCCTCAGATCCGCCAGATCCTGTTGGTACGCTGCCAGTGCAGCTGTCTGCCGCGCAGTATCGTTGCCGCCCTCTTGATCGGCAACCGATGCGTCATCTTCATCTGCCGGGGTGTCCGCGATGCCGCCTGTCTGCGCAACAGCATCACCTTCTGATGTCGATGCCGTTGTATCTGCAAATGACATGCTACTTATGCCCGACAGGGCCACGGCCATGGCCGCCAGCATCATAAACAGCATAAGTTTTATTCGTTGTTTTTCTTTTTGCATATTATAGTGTCGATACGCGCCATTGCTATTTAATTGTTGTTCGTGTCGTAGCGGTAACTGGTTAGGTCCGCTCTGAATTTACGCCTAGCAATTACAATGTTTGATCTGTTTTGTGCCTGAAAAATCAACCGACCTAACCAGTTACTCGTAGCGTGTTGCATAATTCCCGAAGCTGTCCCACTCGAAGGTGCGGCTCTGCGGCATGGCACAGGCCGCTCGACTGCCCCGCAAACCGGACGGGAAGTGCCACCGCGCCTCCGGGCCGTGGTGCCGGCGTATGCGATCCGCCGGCAGCAGGCCGCAGGTGGGCAGCGTTTCCAAGCCTGCGGAGGGTACGGGCAGGGCACGGCGCGTTACGCGCCTTGACGCCTTGCGGGCACCATCGTGTGCTCTCCGGATCCGTATTTAACGGGCACGCGGCGCCCGGCCGTCCGTTGCGGCGTTGTTAAATATGCATGACGCGAGATCCCATCGACCAGTAAATGATGGGATCGGCGCGTCTGCAACGGCATATCACACGGCGTGAATTTAACTACAGCTGTACGCCGCACCCTCCGAGGTCGCGGGAAGCGGATGCAGGGTGAGCGCGGGCAGGGCCAAGAATAAGAAGAAAAAGAAGGGCCCCTACAGGTACACGCACAGCCTGATTGCGGCAATATCCCAGATCCGCGACAAGATGTCGCTTGACTTTAGGAGCTGCGAGGGCATGCTACCGAAGGGAAGGGGCCCCGCATACACCACCATATTCAGGAGGGTCGGCGCGCAGGACGCGTCCATAAGGGAGAGCCTGTCTGACGTCTCCTGCGGGGACGTCGCAATCAGCCTGGTGCCAGACGGCACCGGGATCACGCCCGCGACGCGCAGCGAGTACGTGCGCGTGGTGCACAGGCTGAGGCGCGGGTTCCTCAGGCTCACCATAATGATCAACAAGGAGACGCTTGAGATAGTCGCGTTCCGGCTCACGGACGACTCGGTCGGCGAGTCGTCCGTGTTCGAGGCGCTCCTGCACGACGCCCTTGAAAACATGGGGGTGGACCCCGACCGGAGGCGCGCCGAGGTGAAGGCGCAGCGGGGCAGGCCGGACAAGACGTACCCCGGCATCACGCTCATGGCAGACGGCGGGTACGACGCCAGGGAGATCTTTTCGGCCTGCAAAAGGCTCGGCATTGCGACCAGCATACGCGTCCGCAGGGACGCGAACGCGCGCGCAGACGGCGTGGACAGGGCCAGGAGCGAGGCGGTGCTCGACCAGCTCGGGGGCGGGCCCGGCGCGACGCCCGCCAAACTTGCGGCCATGGGCGGGGCGGAGCGCGAGGCGAACCGCAGAAGATGGAAGGAGCGCGTCCGGTACGGCACGCGGTGGCTCGTCGAGATAGTGATATCGGCATTCAAGAGGACGTACGGCGACGCGGCCGCGGCCAGAAAGATGGGGAACATACGGCAGGAGATCAGGCTGAAGATCTGCACGTACAACCGCATGCTGCGGATCGGCAGGGAGGCGGCCATGAGGGCCTGACAGGCGCATTCGGGACGATCCCCTGCCGTGCACCGTCCGGCGCGCGCCGGCCCTTTGGGCCCGGGGGGCGCCGCGACCGGGGGCGCGGCGTCGCGGGCCCGTCCGAAACGGCGGACGCCGCCTCAGGGCGCGGCGCCGCGGGGGCCCGTCGCCCACCCGGCACTCCATTCTGTCCGCAAGGTCGACGAATTATGCAACACGCTATGTCTGCATACAAGCATTTCAAGGACAAAAACAACGAAAGAAGAAGAGCGTCGTACAACCTGTACCTTGAACTGGGCGATACGCTGCGCAGTTTGGATTACGACAACTTTCCTGAAGAGTTTGGTTATGTGGACGTGCAAGACCGTGAGGAACGCAAGACCTTGTATTTCATGAGCAAGATACTCAATCATGACTTTTACGACAGCATGATCTCCTCTGGACAAATCAATTTTTTGGCTCCAGATCTGCAACAGCCCATGCAAAACATCTTCAAACGCATAAAGATGCACAACGAGTTTCTGGCTGCCGTTAGGCGCATGCATGATCAGCAGACTGGTGACGCGGTTCCAGAGCAAGCCTACCAATATTATGCATGGATGGACGAAAACGAGGTATACTTGAGCAGGAAGATTCCTGACATGATGAAAAAACTACAAAAACACTTCAAGTTCGATCGTCGGGAGGAGGCCTAGGCTTGCCCGTTTTTACCCCCTTGCCCAAGGGCACGGATACTGCGTACGGCCCCGGCAGCTCCTTGCCGCCATAAAACAGGTCGCTCATGTCCTTCTCGATCTCTTTTACCCGTGTATCTGACATGCCATAGGTTGTGCTTTGATCTATTTAAAACAGATGATCCGGGGTTCTCTCGCAAACGCGGTTGATGGGTGTCCATATGGCCAGATTTTTGAAATTTGAGCCCAAAACACGCCCATTTGAGAGCGATTACACTCCTTGGCATGTCCTGACGCGCGTCGAATCCGTGTCAACCGCGTTTGCAAGAGTAGTATGACGTCGCGCCTTTTGAAGTATTTCACGACATCCCCGTACATGTACCGCGGCGCCCTGTCCAGCACCAGCACCGTCTTTCCCACCGACCGGGGCGCGTGCCGGATAGCTCCTTGGGTTTTGACGATATCTCGCGCGCCGAGACTGCGCGCCCCACCCCGTACCATTTCCCGGACTCTGGACATTTCCGTGGAATTTTTACCGGCCTCCCGGCGCACGGCCTGTCCGAGAGCGCGTTTTTTATTCCGCTCATCGACCGCGTACACCACTCAACCTGCGGTGCCACCTTACAACGGTCCCCCGGTCCCACCCTGTCAGCAGGCCGGCTTCGGCAAGGCCGTGCTGGAACGAGCGGACAAGTGAACCGAATCCACGGCAAGGGCGGGCCTAGTAGTAGTGGTGCATCTGGCGCTGCTCCAGGCCCTCCTGCTCCCAGTGGTTGTGGTTCCTGCCGGGATCCTTGTGGGCGTGCACGGTGCCGTCTATGTGGCAGTGCGTGTTGTCGATCAGATCCTTGACAAAGACGTCGTCCACGTTCAGGACGGCGCATGCGGCCTCGGCGGAGCTCTTGAGAACCTGGGCCTTTACGGCATACGGCTCTATGACGCTGTGGTCCAGGCGGGAGACGTCGCATATGCTCCTGGAGGCATGGTCGACGCCGTACCAGGCGGGGGGCGGGCCGGGGGCGGCGCCGTCGTCGTCGTTGCCCCCACCACCAGACCCGCCGGCGCGATCGCGGTTGCGGGTCGCCGCCGCGGCGCGCGATCCCCGGCGGTCGCCGTACACCCTCGAGCGCAGGAGCGGCAGCGCGTCGAGCGGCTCGATTCCGACGTTCTCGGCAAGGGTCATCGGAACCGACTCGAGCGCGTCTGCAAACCTTGCGGCCGCGACCTGCATCTTTCCGGCCATCGCGCCCGACTCGTCCCTGACCCGCCGTGCGAGAATGGCCTCGCAGGAGCCCGCCCCGTACACCAAATACGGGCATTCGATGAAATCCCTCAGCACGTGCAGCACGTTGAGCGCGGTGCGGTGAAACTCGTCCAAGTACCTCTTTGAGTTGGCCCGCAGGAGAAGCGTCACGGACTTTGCGTCGTTGCGCCCGGACTCGACGAAGAGCATCCTGTCCCCGCCCACGCTCCTCTCGCATACCAGGCCCGCATGCCCCAGCTCCGCGCCTGATATGTCGCGTATGTCCGTGCACGTGACGGCGCCCGTCGCCTTTTCAAGCCACCATATGTCGTTGTGCTTGACCCGCCTCACAGAGATTATGCCGCTCCTCGCAAGCATCTCCTGGGCCTCGTCGTCAATCCCCTTGCGGGATATGACCACGTTGGCGCCGCTGCCGATCACGCTGTCCACCACGCCGCGCACGTCGGCGGACTCCTGGCGCAGGAACTCTTTCATCTGTTTGGGGGAGTCCACCTCAATCTCCGACTCCGTCTTGGTGCGACTGCGCTCAAGCGGCTCGCTCACAAGCAGTATCCGGGCATCGCGCACGGAGCGGGGCATGGCTGCACTGTCCACGGGCTTGTCGATTACGGTGCCCATGACCAGCTCGGTCTGCGCCGCGCTGCCGGGCTTTTCCTCTATCTTGACATCGTCAGTAAAGGCGCGTCCGGAGGACACGTCAGACGTGCAGTATGCGGCGCGTACCAGCATGTCGACGATGCCGCCCCGGCTTCCGGCGCCGTTGTAGCGGCCGCCGCTGTCTCCGCGTCCGCCACGGCCGCCGCTACCACCCCCCCGGCCATCCCGGGCGCGGCTCCCCTCGCATAAATCCCCGAGCGCCTTGCCCCTGATGCAGCAGCTCGCCAGGTCGTGCATGGTGCGCCGGTCCGAGGCCCTGCCCTCGAACTTTATTCGCTCCAGCTCCGCCAGCGCCGCGGCCAGTCCCGCCTCATACCCCGCAATTATGCTGGCAGTCGGGATGCGCAGGGCGCGCATCTCCCTGGCATTCCTGAGCAGCGCCCCGATCAGCACCGCCGCGGTCGTGGTCCCGTCGCCCACGTGGTTGTCCACCGAGTTTACCGCGTCGATTACTGCCTTGGCGGCCGGGTGATCCACGTCAATCTTGCGCAGAAACGCGCCCCCGTGCACGGTCACGGTATCCTCGCCGAGTATGTCGACGTACACCTTTGTCATGCCGCGCGGACCGAGCGCCGTTTTTACCGTCTGGGTTACGAGCTCGCCGGCAACCATATTGTACATCTGCGACTCCTGCACGCCGATACGCGACAGGTCGGCGTTGAATATGTCGGGGTACTTCATTATCGGTATTACGACAACGGCGCGTACGGGTTAAAAACTTCAGGCCCCCGCGTTCGGCACGCCGCCGGGCGCGTTGCCGACCCCTTTTGCGCCGCCGTCCTTGCCGCCTGCGCCTTCCCCGTCATCGCCGCCAGAGTCCTGCGGCACTCCCTCGAGTCCAGAGCTCATAAAGTCCTCCCTAAAGTGCCTCAGGTCCTCGCCTGCAATCACGTCCTCCTCGGGCGGCACATAGTCGCGCACGTCGTGCCGGGCCTTTCCCGGATACCGGTTCTGGGTCGCAAGGGCCACTGTGATGAACACTACGAATGAGACGACCGGCGGAATCATGGTGTCCAGCCCCGCCCACTCCGCGGGCATGGTAAAGAAGAACGACAGCCGCAGGAACGACGCTATCAGAAGGGACGCGACGGCGGCAGGCATGTTTGCCTTCTTCCAGAACAGTCCCAGGGTAAGCGGTGCAAAGGCCCCCGCAAACATGATGTCAAAGGCCAGCACCAGGTAGACCCCGGGGTTGGGCACCAGGTACCCCAGCGTGGTCCCCGCCACGATCATGGGGAAGAGCGTTACCCTGGTCATCCACAGCAGGCTCTGGTCGCTGGTGCCGGGCTTTCCAAGCCACCTCCTGCGTATTATCCTGGTTACCAGGTTGCGCGACACGACGCTTGATATGGCCAGCAGGCCCCCGCTGGCAGTGGACATGGACGCCCCGATCACCCCCATGAGGATGGCCGCGCCCACCGCAAAGGGCATGTGCATGGTGCTGAGTAGCGGGAGCGCGAACCCGGGATCCGTGTCGCCTGGCAGGTAGTAGAGCGCCACTATGCCGAGCATGCTGGTGGGCACGACGGTGAACAGGGTGAGGGCCCCGCCCATGTATGCGCCCCGCCTCGCCGTCTTTGGATTCTTTGAGGCAAACACGCGCTCCATAAAGTCCAGGGCAACGATGTCTCCCAGCCCCAGCGCCAGTATGGCGCCCCAGTTTATCAACGCCCCGTTCCCGATGTCAAACAGTCCGGACAGGTCCAGGAACTCGGGCGGCGCGTTCGCGTATATGACGGCCCACGGGGCGTCTGCAAACCCGCCCGCAAAGTACAGGAACCCGACCCAGAACGCGGCGATCGCAAGATACACCTGGAACAGGTTGGTGTACGCTGACGCAAACAGGCCGCCCGCGCAGGTGTACGCCACCACCACCAGGGCCGAGAATAGGATCCCCCAGAAAAAGTCAATCCCGAACACGATCTCCAGTATGAACCCGCTTGCGGCCAGGTTCCCCGCTACCAGGACGGTAAAGCTGATTATCATGAGCACTCCGGATATGCCCTCCGCCGCGTTGCCGTACCTCCTGTAGTAAAAGTCCGGCAGCGTGATCATCTGCATCTTGTTGAGGGGCTTTGCGTAGAACGTGGCAGTGATCAGCAGGCATACGCCCAGCCCTATGGGCACGACGGCCCCGGCCCAGAATCCGAACTCAAAGACCAGCGCCACGTTGCCAAGCGACGAGTTGCCGTCCACGGCCTGCGCGGCGAGCATCGTCCCGACCATGGCAAGCGGCAGGCTCTTGCCCGCGACAATCAGCCGCTTGCCGCTCTGCTTTATGAGCCGGCCCGACAGGACGCCGACTACCAGCGTGAGTATAATGAACAGTATGATCGCGGCCCCAAAGCCGTCTATCTCCGCCAACGCATCTGTTACGGACGCAGACCTATTAAATATTGAAAAGTTGATGTAAAGTACGCATTACGCATAAAACATGATGTGTATACTACAAATTTATGTATAAAATGTAGAAAATACAAGAAAAGATGCATTATATTCGGACGTAGCAAGGGCGGGGGGCGCCGCACGGCGGCGGATCTGCCGGTGCTCCTTTTCCTACCTCTCTCCCTCCTCTTCCTCCTCCCTCCCTCTCCCCCCCCCCCTCCCCCGCACGCGCCCCCCAAGGGGACGCCGCCAGGTGGCGCGCCGGCCTCCGGACAGGCGCAGACTGCGGCAGTTAGCAGGAAGGGACACGGGGGGGCGCCGTCACCCGGCTTGCCGGCCGCGGCTTTTGATATCCGACACGATCCGCAGTATGATCCAAAACGACGCAATTGCAACGGTTCCGACCCCAAGCCCGGCCAGAAACGGCATGCCCTGGCCTGCGCCGTCCTGGGCCTGCTCCCCGCCGCCCATCTGCATGAGTGCAAAACCGAATATCACCAGTATGACTGCCGCTGCAAATTGCTTGTCCACATACATGGCGCACCCCGGTAGATTAAAAGCAGTTCGCGGTACGGATTCAAAATTCTTATCCAAGATCGCTCCCCGCATGTCACGGAGCCGGATATCAGAACCAGTCCGGCACCGGAGCAGCGAGACGCATGCCACGCCCCTGGCCCGGCTCCTGACGAAAAGGCCGGAGCACTGCGCCTCAGTACCGGCCATAACGGCCAAGATCGTACAAGGAAAAAGAGGGGTTTGTGGATTTAATCGGCTGCTGTCTAAACCGGTTGAGGTGCTTGGCCGTGTATGTTTCCGCACTGCCCTTGGCCGTTCCCGCGCCGTCGGCATAGTGGTGGTGTGGACCCCGGCGCCCCCATGGCCTCTAGCGTTCTCCTTGAAAAGTTGACGCCGGCAGCCTCCCTGCCGCCCACCGGACGCAGTCCGCGCGCGGACGCGGGCGAGTTGGCAAACCCCTCCGAGTCCGGGCAGAACACGCGGGGCCCGATCTGCCATGCCGCGCGATGTCTTTATACCGCACATGCCGCACGCAGTATTGTGAGCCTTGCTAGAAAATTCAAGGACAAGTGGGTCGTGAGGCCCGAAAGTATCGGGAACATGCTGTACGGGGACACCCTCGACTGGAGTGACGCCGCCCCCGGCGCATACGACGGGCGTGTGGAATCCTACATCGACGGCACCACCCTGTACGCCCTGGTCAACGACGGCCGCCGCAAGATGCACGTTATGGTGCAGCAGACGAACGACAACAATCTGGCGCCCCGGTGCGAGTGCAGCATATCCTTGTTCGATAGAGGCGGATACGTCTGCGATCACATCATTATGGTTCTGCGACACCTGGCAGACAACTTTGAGGAATTGACGACAGAGGCGTACACGCGCGAGGAGCGCGTGTCGGAGGTGCTGGGCGCGATCACTGCGCAGCAGACACTAGAGTTCCTCTCCGACGTACTGGTAAAGCATCCGGACATTTACATGCAGTTCGTCGACCACTTTGGCATAAAGGACAGGCTCAGATTCGAGCCCGACTATGAGACCGAGCTTGACAGACACTACTACACGCACCAGGGCCGCGGCGGCAGGGTGGACGAGAGCCTCTCATTTGACCGCTATTTCGAGGCGGCGCGCGCCGCGGCCGGCGGAACGAAAACGATTGCAATACACAGGGCCGTCTCCGAGGCCATACAGCGCAACATGGGAATCGTCAACGACTCCGACGGATACTATACGGACTGCGCGATTGAGGCCGTTGAGAACATGGCCGAGGCGGTGCTGGGGCTTCCGGACAGAAGGGAGTACATCAAATACATGGCCGGCATGGCGGCAAAGGCGTCGCGAAACATGGCGCGCCACTACCGCTCGGCGCTGGAGACCGTCTGCGCGTCGGACGGGGATCTCGACTGCCTGTATGAGGCCGCGACGGGACTGCTCGCCGAAAGGATGGAAGGGGGGGAAGAGGACGCGGGGCCATGGCAGGTCGCAGAGCTGACGCGCCTGCAGATATACGCGCTGGAAGAGGGGGGAGGATCTGCAAGGGAGGGGGCAATGGAGGCAATCCTGCGCAGGCTGGCAGGGTCCTATCGGCTGGACTCTGACCTGCGCGTGCTGTACATAAAGTGCCTGGGGCAGAGCGGCGCGGACAACGCCAAGCAGGCGGCCGTGGACGTGGCAAGCGAGTTTCCAGGCGACGCGGCCGCGCTCGGGGCCATCCTTGAAGAGGGCATCATAAGCAGCAGCGACCCCGAGTGTGCGGAACTGGCGACAAAGACGTTCGCCTCGACTGGCGACTGGAAACACTATGATATGCTCAAGGAGGCCGGGGCATGGAGCGCGCCGGATGCCGTGCGCGACCTGCTTGAGATGGGCCATGACTACAAGGCGCTCGAGGTCTGCATGAGGGAGAAGATGCACGACAAGGCCATGGACGTGATAGAGTCAAAGAAGAGCCTGGATCTGCTTGCCCGCCACGCCGCGGATCTCGGAAAGGTGTACCCGGAGCGGTACTTTGAGGCATACGCGTCGCGCATACGCGAAATGTCCGCGCGCAAGCCGGATGCCAAGGCAAGGCGCGGATTTAAGACCATCCCTGCCAAGATCTTCAAAAAACTCAGCACGCAGCAGTACGTGTCTGAAAAGTACAACGAGCAGGTGCGAGACCACATGCTGCGCGTAAAGGAGCTTGGCGACGACCGGTACCCGGACCTTGTAAAGTACATAAGGTCAAAGCACTCGAAGAGTACGACGTTCCTAGCGGCCGTCCGCGACCTGTGACTGCGCGCTGTTGTTGCTGCTGCCACTGGTGCGGCTGTTGCTGCTGCTATTGCCTAGCCCCGCGCTTCATGGCTCCGCGGCCCGCTGGCTTGAGGATGCCGCCTCCCTTATCTGGCCCATGTTAACCTCGTACAGGGGCCCCGCGCGTCGGGCATCCAAGACGCCCGCCGGATCCTGCACGCGCAGTATTTGGCCGTCGCCTGCATCTGCGGTTACGTACAGAAAGCAGTCACCGCCGAGCATCTTTGCCCGGAACCACTCGTTTGGGGTGAGTACGATGGCGCCATCCTCCGTGGCCCCCTTTGCCTGTATGTACATGCGGCGTCCCGTCGCCATCGCTTTCCCGTCCTGCGCACCGGCGCTGCTGCTGTCATTTTCAGAGGAGCGCAGGTCAAACCCGAGGCCTTGCCCCGCCGCCACCGTGTGGTCCCTGCCCGCGGCGCGCTCGAACCTTCTGGCCGCCTCCAGCGCCGCCTTGGATCGCGCGGTGGCCGCTCCCGACTCCGGGACCACCTCGGCCACACCCACAATCTCGGCCCTGCCGCGGCTCAGGGCCGTCTTGGCCCTCACCCTCTCCCGCAGGCTCTTGCGGCTCTGCCTGTACCTCTGGCGCTCCTGCCGCTTGTTGTATATGGCCAGGTCGGTCTTTTTTCCCCTGCGTTTTTTGTCAAGCAGCTGCATGATGTCCCGGTTTATGGATCCTATCAGCTGATCCACTGACTCCAGCCCGTACTTTTTGTCAAGCTTGGCCTCCTTGTCCCGCTCCGCCGCTATACCCGCAGCGAACTTTTCGAGCATTTTGGAGACCGCGGCCTCGGACGCCTCCATAATGGCGCCGTCGGCGGCGGAGGCGCCGCCGCCCGGGGCGCCGATCACAAGATCCCGTATTACCGACGGCGAGACCTGCGAGGCCGAGCCGTTCCTGTCCACATAGCACGCAAAGAGCCGCTTGGCCGTCTGCGCGCCGAGGCCGTCTGTTATGGCGCCCTCTGCAAACACGACGTGCCCGTCAAGCCGGCCTGACACGTCGGTAAACACGGCGCCCGACATGGCGGCGTCAGAATACTGCTCCTCGGCCCACCTGAGCGCGGCGTCAAAGGCGGGGTGCCCGAACGTCAAGAGTTCAGTGCCGGGGTTGGCCATGCGGATCTTCTTGTCAAACGCCGCGGAGGCGTACTCCCCGCGCACGTCCTCCGCGTCCGCCAAGTCCGCCGGCATCCTCACTGACGCGATGCCCTCCGCACCCCTCCTCCGGCTCCACTTTACAAGCCCCCTGCCTGCAGTCATAATCCTCTCAAACAGGTCCCTCGTGTATTCCGGCGCGAGCCGACCCTCCCTTGACTCGTCTACCTCGTTGAGCGACGAATAGTCTATGAAGCGGGAGGCCAGCCCGTCCTCCATGTAGCGCATCACCTCCCGATTCTTCAGGGAGAGGGCGTCGGCCAGCTCGCTCTTTATCTGGTTCTGGCGGCGGGCCCTGACGGTCGCGTCAAGCAGCATCTGCGAGAGGCTCTTTCCCGGCACGATCTCGCTTATCACGTCAAATATCTTGTCGCTGCCCATGGCAGCCTTTATGGCCTCAAGCTTTGCAAACAGCAGGTTCATTATCTCGCCCTCGCGCGTGTCGGCGGCGACCAGGTTGAACACGGAGACCGGGTGCAGCTGGCCGTACCTGTGTATGCGCCCCATGCGCTGCTCGAGCCGGTTGGGGTTCCACGGAAGGTCGTAGTTTACCATCAGATGGCAGAACTGCAGGTTGATGCCCTCGCCGGCCGCCTCAGTCGCCACCATGATCTGAGTCTCGTCCCTGAACACGGACTCGGCCCTCCTGCGCTCCCCGGCGGACATCGACCCGTGTATCGTGTTTACCGCGTATCCCCACGCATCTATGTTTGATACGAGATAGTCCAGCGTGTCCCTCGACTCTGTAAATATGAGGATCTTTTCGCCGGGGCTCCTTTTGTCAAGCCCCCTTATGGTCTCCCTGAGCTGCCTCAGCTTTGTCTCCGTCCCCGCGTCGAGCACCTTTTGGGCCTTTTCCACGAGGCCGGACACGGTGTCGATCTCAGTCTGCAGGTCCTCCTTTGTCTGCGCCGTGCTGAGCAGCTCCCACTTTGACTCCTCCTCCCACCGCTCGGCCTCGGACATCTCGTCGGCCTTTTCGACTGACGCCAGGGGCGAGCCGCCGGCTGCTACTGCTGCCGCCGCCGCTACTACTGCTGTCCGGCCCCGGATCTTGCCGGTGCTCTTCTTGAGCTCCTCAAGCCTTCCTTTGCGGCGCTTTAGCGACTTGAGCAGTGCAAACGGGCTTGACGCAAAGCGGCGCTGCAGTATCAGGAGCGCAAACGTCACGTTGTGTCCCTTTGAGGACTGCAGCGCCAAATTGTACTGCTCCTTGACGTACTTTGACATTGCAGTGTACAGGGCGCGCTCCTTTGCGGACATGCGTATGTCCGGCGTCTCCACGCTCCTCGGCATGAAGAGCGGCCTGCCCTCAAAGTCCCTCATGTCCTCCTTTGCGCGCCTCAGGAACAACGGGTTGTCCTGCTCCCTTATCGAGGCCTCTATCATGCCCTCGCCGGCCAAGTAGCCCGGCTCTAGCAGGTCAAGTAGCAGCTGAAAGTTCTCCGCGTCCCCCTTGTGCGGAGTGGCAGTCAGAAACAGCAGGTGCTCTGTGTTTGCGGACAGTATCTCGCCGAGCCTGTAGCGGCGCGTCTTTGTGGTGGACCTGCCCGACGAGTACGCGCTCATCTTGTGCGCCTCGTCCACCACCACAATGTCGAACCTCCTGGTCCTCCGGAGCGACGCGGCTATATCCGCGCGCTTTGCAAAGTCGATCGACGTGACTAGGTGGTCCCCCTCCCAGACCGCGTCCCGGCCGTTTGCCTCAAAGTAGGCGCGGTCTATGATCTCGAACCGGTCATCAAACTTGTCCTGCAGTTCCCACCTCCACTGCTCCTTCAGCTGGCCCGGCACCACGACGAGCACGCGCTTTTTCCTGCCCTCCCTCAGCTCGATCTCCTTCATCACCAAGCCCGCCATCACGGTCTTGCCCGCCCCCGGGTCGTGGGCCAGCATGTACCGTATCCTCGACTTTTTGAGGACGTGCTTGTACACCGCCTCTATCTGGTGCGGCAGCGGATCGACCTTTGAGACGCTCATCCCCAGTATCGGGTCGTACTCAAACGCGTACCTCATCCTCCTGGCCTCGAGGGCCAGAAACGCCCTCTCGGCGTTCATCAGTGACTGCCTGTGTTTGGCAGGGGGCATGCAACGGGGCGCGAACCGTCGGATAAAATATGTTTGCAGTTTCTCCGGGGTCGGGGCGCTCGTTTTTTATAGATTCATAAAATAATATAAGCTCCGGCGCGGTACGCACTGCATGCCCGGCAGTGGTTATTCTACAATCGCCCTCAAGCCGAGCATACTGGCGCTCCTCACGAGCGTCACGGACACGTTTTATCCGGGAATGTTCCTTCCAAGCACCCTGATAATCCTGATGAACGAGGTGAGGCTGGGGCGATACACGGTGAAGATGCACATCCACAGGCTGGACCTCTCAGGCAAGTACAACACGCTGACCATACGCAACGACATAAAGGAGTGGATTGACGGCCACCACAAGGAGCACATGGAGGAGTACGTGGCCAAATACCGCATAAAGTGCTACTCGCACTTTGTCAGCTACTTTCTTGCAAACCTGTTCGAGTCAAAGTTCGAGTCGCAGAGCGGGGTCATACGGCTGCAGGAGTCGGACTTTGGGTGGCTTCGCTCCGAATACGAGTCGCACCGCGCCGCATCCGCGGGATCCGGGAACGGCCCGATGACCTTTGACAGGTTTGCCGACGCGTACGTAAACGACATCCTGAAAAAGATGAGGGCCGCAAAGGAGATTCTCTCTGCCTGAGCCGTCACAGCGGCGTCATGGTGTCGATCAGCCT
This sequence comes from Nitrosopumilaceae archaeon, assembly GCA_022823825.1. GTDB lineage: Archaea > Thermoproteota > Nitrososphaeria > Nitrososphaerales > Nitrosopumilaceae > Nitrosopumilus. The sequence continues at coordinate 21,055 of JAJEHG010000033.1, forward strand.
GGCGTTTGTAACCTGGCAGTCCTTCTCCTGTATCTCGAGGTCCACTGTATACTTTAGGCCGTCACGCATAAAGTTCACCTGCACGTCCCACGCCACGCGCGGCCCCTTTTCGGGTATCTGAAACGTCTCGTTGACCCTAAAGTTGGATATCGCGTCGCCGTACAGGGACGTGATGACGCGCCTGGACTCGCGCTCTATGTCCTCCGGCGTGCTTACCGCAACCATGCATTTGGTACGGCGGGGTATGTTATAAGATTTTTGTCACGGGTTGTTGCAAATTGCACACAATATTATCGGGCCTGCCGCCTGCGTACAGTACGAATTTCCCGTCAGGCGGGCGCGCATTCCGCGTAGTTGCGGCGGCAACGGCGACGGTCAGCTGCCGCCTCCGCCCCCCCTTCCTCTTTTGGCGGCCTCTTTTTGCGCCTTTGTGATTTTTTCCACTACCTTGTCCCGGTAGTACTCGGCAGTGCGGTTGCCGGGATCAAGCGCGAGCGCCTTTTCGTACGATTCAAGGGCCTCGTCGTGCCGCCCCATCAGGTACAGCAGCTTTCCGCGATAACTGTGCGCGTACGCGTACTCCGGATCCGCGTCGATGGCCAGGTCGCAGTACTCAAGGGCTTCGGCATGCCGCTTACGGTGCTCCAAGACCCAGACCATGCTGCACAAAGCCTTGGGGTTTGAGGGGTCGGCGCGTATCGCGGCGTCGCAAAAGAACTCGGCCGCGGCATGCTGCTTTAGCGAGTGCAGCGCGATCCCCTTGCTGTACAGGGCCCTGACGTTTCTCGGGTCATACTCGAGTATCCTGTCAAGGCACGCGACTGACTTGCGGTACATGCCGGTCCGGTCATACAGGAAGCTCAGGTTGAGGTGGGCCTCGGTGCAGTGCGGGTCGACCTGTATGGCCTTCTCATAGAGCGGGACCACGTCCTTTGAGGGAAGCCCCGCATAGTCAAGTGTCCAGCCCTTTGCCACGAGGGCGTCCACGTTCTCCGGGTTCAGGCGCAGCGCCCTAGTGTACACCTCCACCGCCTTTTCGTGCTTTTTCTGCCGTGACAGCGCCTTGCCCTGCTCGTACAGGGCAGCAGACTGCCTGGCCTCGGCCTTTCTTGCGTCGTCCAGGGCCGATATGGACTCGGCATCCCTGCGCATGCGGCTCAGGACGCGGCTCCTGCAGTAGTGGGCCTGCACGTGGTCGCCGCCGCTTCTCGATATCACCCCGTCAAGCATCGCGACGGCCTCGCCGTGGCCCCCGAGCCCGCTCCTGCAGAGGGCCGAGTACACCACGGCGTCGTCATATGTGGCGTCTATCGCAAGGATCCTCTCAAAGTGCACGAGGGCCTCCGCGTACTTGTGCTGCTTTTCGAGCGAGAGCCCCAGGCCCTGCAGGGCGTCTATGTTGGAGGGGTCGGACTCTACTATCTCCTCATAGCGGCGTGCGGCGTCGCCGTACCTTCCCGCCTGGTAGTGTATGCCCGCAATGTGCATCAGGGCGGTCCCGTTGTGCGGGTTTATGCTCAAGGCCTTTGCGAATTGGGAAGCCGCCTTTGAGAGCTGCCCGTACCGCTCGCACCGCAGCCCCTCGTTTATGTGACGCCACTCGTTTACGCCGCGCCCCCTTCCTGCAAATACCACGCGCAAACTAGACGCACGCGCTTATAACTTTGGATATTATCGCGCGGACAGCCGTACTTGTCATACGATCCGGCGCGTCCTGTCGGCGCCACACTGCACATTCGTACTTTACTTGGAATCTTTATTTATCCAGAATGCGTCACATGGTTGATTATCATGGGGATGGAGTTTTACGGTGACGATTACCGGGGGGCCGACGTTGCGCCGTTTGTTGGAATAAACACGTTTCTGCACCTGCCCTGGATCAGGAGCCACGCCGAGCTGGTGGAGGCAAACCCCGACGTGGCGATAATAGGCGAGCCTTTTGACTTTGGTACCACGATACGGCCGGGCGCAAGGTACGGCCCGCGGGCCCTGCGCGCCGCGTCCACCATACCGTCGCCCCCGTACGAGCGGTTCAACATAGAGACCGGGGCCGACCCGTTTGGCACGTTCAGGACCGTGGACTATGGCGACGTGCATGTCTCGCCGGGCGACGTGATAGAGTCGCACAAGAGGATGACCGTAAAGGTAAAGGAGGTGCTCGAGCAAGACGGCATCCCGGTCATGCTCGGGGGGGACCACTCCATAACGTACGCCAACGTAAGGGCGTTTGCAAAAAAGTACAAGCGGATAGGCATGATACACTTTGACACGCACGCGGACTGCGCGCCGCAGGGCCTGACGGGCTACAAGTACGACCACGGGGCCCACATACGCCGCATAATGGAGATCGGGTGCATGAAGGGGCGCAACTACTCGCTTGTGGGGCCGCGCGGATACTGGCCGGGGCCGGACCTTTACAAGTGGATGTCCGACCAGGACTTTCAGTGGTTTACGATGCTCGACGTGGAGGAGATGGGCATAGACTATATCGCAAAGGAGATTGCGGACCGCGCAAACGACGGGACGGACGCGGTATACCTGAGCTGGGACATAGACTCGTTTGACCCCGCGTACGCCCCCGGCACCGGGGAGCCGGAGCCCAACGGGCTGACATCCAGGGAGGGCATCCGCATGATCAGGCTGCTCTCAAAGTCCTTTGACCCGGACCGCTTTGCGATGGACTTGGTGGAGGTCTCGCCGGCGTACGACGTCAGCGACAACAGCTCGTACAACGGCGGAATTACATCGGGCCTTGGCCAGCGGCTGATCGTGGAGCTGCTGGCGGGACTCTCGCTTACAAAGAGGGGGCTTGAGGGCGGCAGCCCCGTAAGGCCGAGGGACTATCGCGGTACGGGCAACACGTACAACTTTGGAAACCCGCGGGCGGAGATTCCTGATCGCGGTTGACGCGTAATACACACCGCCGCCACAGCCGCCCACTGCAGTGCACCATCCGGGTAACCGCGCGGGGAGCAGACAGGGACATGGGCCCGCTGACCAGGCGGTACGACATTGTGGATGGAAACGACGAGGAGATGCTTGCGGTGGCGGCCGACTCGATCCAGAACATGATCGCCGGCAACCGCAGGATAAACATCAACGATGTCATGCTGCTGTACGGGGCATGCGCGTACTCGTCTGCGGCAGCAGGCCTGCAGGGTTCATGTACGGCTGCAATCGAGGAGGGACTGCCGGACATGCTGTCCGACCACCAGGTGATGATTGGCGTGCCGGACATGATCAAGCGCCTTGAGATCAGCATCACGGACAGGGCGGGAGGCGGCACGGTAAATGTCGCGGTGCAGGATCCGATCAGGCCCACACCGTATATGAAGCGGGGATTGGGGCAGGGGCAGTCACCATCGCCATCGCCATCGCCATCGCCATCGTTTAGCGACAGCAGCGGGGGAGACGGCAGCGGCAGGGTGGCCCTAGGGGAGATGCCATGACCGTGCTGGACGGGCTGCTTGCGGGCGTGTCCCACGCGCCGCATGCAGAGGCCCCCCTGCTCTTGCTGGGGGCTGGACTGCTGATAGGGCTGTACCACGCGTTGGAGCCGGACCACGTAACCGCGGTGATGTCGTCTGTCAGGCGGGGCCACAGGGGGGAGAAAAGACAGAGCAGAAGGACGGCGGGCATAACGGGCTCCATATCGGGCCTGCTGTGGGGGTTCGGACACGCGTCCAGCATATTCCTAGTGGCGGTGTTAGTCATCATACTGTCCGTGAACATCCCGAACGGACTGTTTGACATATTCGAGATGGGGGTGGGGGCCATGCTGATCCTGCTTGGCGTGTCGGCCGTATGCGAGGGGGGTGGCGGCACGAAAAGGTGGACGCTGCCGTTCCTGTCACGGCTCTGGACCCACTCGCACGTCCATACGCACGAGGACGGGACGACACATTCCCACCCGCACGACCACGGCGACGGACGCGAGGGGTGGAGCGACAGCAGTACGGGCCACCACGCGCACAGCCACGTCCCGTACGTCATAGGATGCGTGCACGGCCTGGCCGGAAGCGGGGGGCTGGTGGTATTGGCCCTGGCGGCCATGCCGGAGGCAATAACGTCGTCTGCGGCCGATGCCGGGGCGCTGGTGCCGTTGCCGCTGCTGCTCGCGTCAGTGTTCGGCGCGGGGTCGACGATCGGCATGGTACTGGTGGCGGGCGCCCTGTCACTATTGTTTGCGGTATGCGGCAGCACCAACACCGCAAGAAAGATTATACGGTACGCGTCTGGGGGCGCCGCCATACTGTTTGGCGCGTATATCATTGCAGGCGGCGCGGCCGCGGCGCTGGGAATATAGCGGCGCTAGGGCAGGAAGCAACAATCAAGAGAGCGCCGGTGCAAGAACAGGGCGGGATCGCCACAAGGGAACTGCGCATGTCGATAGCGTCCGGTGGCGGCAACGGTGGTACGGTAGCACAACTGACGACAATACCACTGCAGAGATCTGCTCTCGCGCCAGAAAGCTAAAAGTGGTTAGCGGGTCGTGGTCTCCGGATTGGGGGGCTCGGCCCTGCCGCTGCCGCCTCCCCCGTTTCCGCGGGCCTGGCCCAGCAGCAGGTTGCGCGACTTTAGCGTCTTTCGGATCAGGACGAACCCGAGCGCGGTCGTAATGGCCCCAAACAGGATGTGCGTCACGTTGGCGTCCTCCCCGGTGGACATCATGGTAAAGCCCAGTCCCAAAAGCATCATCAGGCCGCCCAGCCCGGCAAAGATTATCATTACGAGGGGCAGTTTCTGCGGGGGCCTCGGCAGCTCGCCTTTTGTTTTTGGCGCCGCGGGGACGGGAACGGCCCCGTTTGAGACCGCCTCGTAGCAGACATGGCAGTAGTTGTGGTGGATGCCGCCCTTGTTGTACGGCTTCATAAAGTAATAGTCGACGCCGCACAGATCGCACTTTCTGGTAGGGCTTACAATCTTGGCGTGCTTGTCAAACTCCTTGCCGAGCTCCAGCATGCAGGGCCTGCAATAGTAGCCGGGTATGCGCCACATGCGCTGGAACTTGTACTTTTTCCATCCAAGGGTGATGCCGCACCCGCCGCAGTGTGTCACGAGGGATCACGCCCCCGATTTTGCCCCGTCGTCTTTGTCGCTGTCGCCGCCGCCACTGTCGCCGTCGCCGTCATCGTCGGCCTCGTCTGCAGGATCATCCTCGACGGCCTCCTGCGCACCGGATTCCGTGACGACTGTCTTCCTGCCCCTGGCGACCTGTGCGATTCCATGTCTCGCTTCTATGATGGGCAGCCCAACTATAAAAAAGGTCGCGGCGCTCACCCACGTGACGGCTATGCCGACCCACAGCGAGTAGAATCCTATATCAAACACGTACCCGGAGAAGAACAGCGGCATGGGCCACGCTATGATCAGCACCAGGGTCATGATCCCGCCTCCCTTTAGGCTGAACTTGAACGCGCGGTTAAGCGTCCTTTCGTCCGCGTCGAGCGCGGCCTTTTCGGCCTGGCTGATGTCCACCAGCTTTATCCTCTCCCTCATGACGGCCCAGTCGAACTTGGTCCTAGCGGCCAGGCTTCCCAGGCCCGCAATGGCTCCGCCCGTAAGTATGCCGGCTATGTTACCAAACAGCATGGAATAGTTGTGCCCCAGGCTGGCAAGCGACACCTCGCCGCCGAACTCCGGCAGCGACGCGGCCACGCCTACCCACGTGCCCAGCGCAACGAAGAGCCCCGCAATCGCGCCTATCGTGGCGGCGTACTTGTTCGTGCGCTTCCACGTGATCGTCAGGGCTATCGGTATCACGGCAGAGCCGATCAGCACGCCCATCGCTAGGTACACGAACCCCAGTGACAGCCCCATGCTCAGCAGTATCACCGCCAGGCCGCCCATGCCCAGGCCGAACCCGATTATGGTGGCGCGCGAGACCTTTAGCAGCTGCTTTCCCGTCGCCGCCGGGTTCTTGTACGTCCGGTACACGTCGTACGTGATCAGCGACGAGACGGCGATCAGTTCGGCGGATCCCGCAGACGTGACGGCCATGAACAGCATGGTCAGCACCATCACGGCGCCCACCTCGCCCATCAGGACAGACGCGGCGGCGGGTACCGTGAGCCCGAGCTGGACCTGCTCCGGCGTCAAATCCACGCCGAGCGCGACGGCCGTAAGTCCCATGGTAGTTGCAAGCGTAAACGGAATGGCAAACCAGCAGGCGCCCCCGAGCAGGAACCCCTTTACCGTGGACTGCGGGCGGGCGGCGATCGCGCGCTGCCAGTACGCCTGGTCCACGAACACGGTGCCAAAGTTGCCCACGATGTTGATCACGCCGAATATCAGCCCGCCGATGGACGCCATGGTAAGGTAGGCGCCCGCCGCGTTGCCCTCCACGGGGTTTATGCGCGCGGCCTCGACGAGCTTGTCGTACATCCCCTCGATGCCGCCCGTAACGGGGCTGATAAAGTAGACCGTGCTGACGAATATCAGTATCACGATGAATATTATGATCGTATGCATATAGTCCGCCACGAACGTGGCCTTGAGCCCGCCGACCAGCGTGTATATCATCACGCCTATCGGGATCAGGAACGCGGCAAGCGAGATGTCCATGCCGGTCAGCCCGTTGACGACTGCCGCCCCGCCGAGAAGCAGCATGGCGGTTACAATCATGTTTGTCATCAGGGCGAAGACGAGAAATACCCGGTGGGCGCCGCCGCCGTACCTGGCCCTTATGATCTCCAGGAACGTGTGGGCGTTGGGCGCCTTGCGCTTGAGCTCTATTGCCAGTATGCCGAAGAGAAGGACCTGTATGGACGCGCCCGCCGCATACCAGAACGGGCCGCTTACCCCGTACTGGTAGGCGACCGTCGATGACTGCAGCAGCGTGGCGGCCCACGTCCAGGCAGATACAATGGCAGCCGCAGTAAGGCCTGTTTTGATCACCCTGCCCGCCGTGTTGAACCACTCGGAGGTCTGGGAGACGCCGAGGTACCGTTCCTCTACCTTTGTCTCGATCGTGATTACGATCGCAAACACGGCGCCGAGTCCCACAACTATGAACCAGCCCCAGCTCTCGTCGAGCACGTCGCCTATCGTGAATCCTTCCGCGATGGCACCGGCACCAAACGCCGGGTTTGGGACGCAGGATATAGCCAGTACGGCGACCAGCGCCACTGCCGCAGACGGCAAAAGTGCCTGCCGGGACATGATCGCCTTTTTGTTGACCGCCGCAGCAGATGCAATAGATTCAAGCGGCGCCACCACTGACGCCGTTATCGTAGAGAGGGTGGTAGTCGCAGGCTGTCCGCGCTCCATGCCCATATGTGTGGCCTGCTGGCCCCATATGCGTTCAAGCCGTATCCCGCCTTATATACAAAAAATCAGTCGATGTCGACTAAGCCAGGCCTAGTACAGGCTGTACAGCCTTCCAAGGGACAGGCGCGTCGCCGGCTCGGAGGTGGCCGGCCTGCCGTCCACCACGACCTCGTAGGTCTCAGGATTGATGCGTATCTCAGGCGTCAAATCGTTGTATACCATGTCCTTTTTGCCTATGCCGCGGCAGTTCTCGACTGGCACCAGCCTCTTTGAGGTCCCGAGGAGGTCTGGAAGCCCGCGCGATAGGGCCAGCTTTGAGGTGAACGTGACCGACGTCGAGTGCTTGGCCGAGCCTAGCGCCCCGAACATCGGGCGGTAGTACACCGGCTCGGTCGTCGGTATGCTCGCGTTGGGATCGCCCATCAGCGAGTACGCCACAAACCCGCCCTTTATGATCATCTTGGGCTTTATGCCGAAGAACTGCGGCGTCCATACCACGATGTCGGCTAGCTTGCCGGGCTCAAGCGAGCCGACGTGCGCCGATATCCCGTGCGTTATGGCCGGGTTTATGGTGATCTTGGCAAGGTACCTCTTTACGCGCACGTTGTCGTTGTCGCCGAGCTCGCCGGCAAGCCGCCCCGCGCTGCGCTTCATCTTGTCGGCGGTCTGCCAGTTCCTGGTGGTAACCTCCCCCACCCTTCCCATCGCCTGGCTGTCAGAGGACATCATGGATATGGCGCCCATGTCGTGCAGGACGTCCTCGGCCGCTATGGTCTCGCCGCGTATGCGCGACTCGGCAAACGAGAGGTCCTCAGGGACGGAGGGGTTCAGGTGGTGGCAGACCATCATCATGTCGAGGTGCTCTGCAAGCGTGTTGACCGTAAACGGGCGCGTCGGGTTGGTGGAGGACGGCAGTATGTTCGGCTCCCCGGCCACCCTCATTATGTCGGGCGCGTGCCCCCCGCCGGCCCCTTCCGTGTGGTACGTGTGGATGGTCCGGCCCGCTATGGCCTGTATGGTGTCGTCGACAAAGCCGCACTCGTTGAGCGTGTCGGTGTGTATCGCGACCTGCGTGTCCGTCTCGTCTGCCACGCGCAGGGCCGAGTCTATGGTGGCGGGGGTGGTCCCCCAGTCCTCGTGCAGCTTCAGCCCGCAGGCGCCGGCCCCCACCTGCTCGAGGAGCGACTCGGGCCGAGAGTCGTTGCCCTTGCAGAGGAACCCAAAGTTGAGGGGGTACTCCTCGGCGGCCTCTATCATGCGGTGTATGTTCCACGAGCCCGGCGTGCAGGTCGTGGCCTTTGTGCCGTCGGCCGGCCCCGTGCCGCCGCCTATCATGGTGGTGGTGCCGTTGCATATGGCGTCGACTGCCTGCTGCGGCGAGATGAAGTGGATGTGCGTGTCTATGGTGCCCGGCGTGCATATCGTGTGCTCGCCGGCGATCACCTCCGTGTTCGACGACACGGTCATCTCTATGCCGTCCATGATGTGCGGGTTGCCGGCGTTCCCGACGCCGGCTATGAGCCCGTCCTTTATCCCGATGTCGGCCTTTACGATGCCGAGCACGGGGTCCATGACAATGGCGTTCGTAATCAGCAGGTCAAGCGAGTCCTCCCTCAGGACGCCGCTGGCCTGGCCCATCCCGTCGCGAGCGCTCTTTCCGCCGCCGAAGACGACCTCGTCGCCGTGCACGAGCAGGTCGCGCTCGATCTCTATTATCAGGTCCGTGTCGGCAAGCCGGACCCTGTCGCCTGTAGTGGGCCCGAACAGCTCGGCGTACCGGCGCCGCGGAATCTCGAGCGTCACCGCGACCTGTACCCCCTCTCCGCGGCAAGGCGCAGGGCCTCGTCCCTCTTCTGGTCCAGTGGCCCGTTGACCAGCCCGCCGAAGCCGTACACCGTCCTCTCCCCGCCGTACGCCACAAGGCTGACGGTGCGCGAGTCGCCCGGCTCGAACCGGACGGACGTCCCGGCGGGAATGTTCAGGTGGAACCCGTACGCCCTTTGCCGGTCAAAGGACAGGGCCCTGTTTGCCTCAAAAAAGTGGGCATGCGATCCGACCTGCACGGGGCGGTCCCCCGTGTTCGTGACCTGCACCGACGTAACGTCCCTGCCCCGGTTGAGCGTGATGTCGCCGTCTACTATGATGTACTCGCCGGGGATCTCGCGCGCTGTCATCGTCCGGCCGCGGCCCCCGTCGTGGTCTCCATTGCGATCATGATTGCCGCCACCGTAATTATCATTGCCGCCATCACCCATCGTCATCACCATCGCCGCCGCCATGCGCCATCACAATCTCCACCGCAAGCACGACAAGCCATCCTCACTTTGCTATCGGGTCGTGGACGGTCACGAGCTTTGTGCCGTCGTCAAACGTGGCCTCCACCTGTATCGAATGTATCAGATCCGGAACCTGCGGCAGCACGTCGTCCTTACATAGCACGCTTCGGCCCGAGCTCATCAGCTCGGGCACGGTCCTGCCGTCGCGCGCGCCCTCCAGTATGTGGTCCGTGATTACGGCGACAGCCTCGGGGTGGTTGAGCTTTAACCCGCGCTCCTTGCGGCGCATCGCAAGCTGGGCCGCAAGGAACACGTGCAGCTTGTCAATCTCCCGCGGCGTAAGCATCAATACATGAACCTGCGTGCGTGACATATTTAATAATTAAGGGGGATGTGGCGGCGGTGGAGAGGCGCAGACAAAGTATAATTTGATACCCCGGCCAATCATGGCATGCTGGACGTCTACACCAAGATAGCGGGCAACAAATTCAACGGCGAGGACAAAAAACTCGGCGGTGGTGGCGGCGAAATACGCGCGGGGAGTGGTGTGGCGTCGTTTGACACCGCCGTGATGCCGAGGGCCCGCATGGCAAAGAGCAGGCAGCTCGTAAGGACAGAGTCGGGGGCCGAAGTGGGGATAGACCTGAGACGGGGCGGGACCCTGCGCCACGGGGACATACTGCAAAGCGAGAACCCGGGGAGGCTCCCACTAATTATCCAGCAGTCCCCCGAAAAGGTCATAGTGGCAAGATCCCTGGCACGGGATCCGGGGGGCAACAATGGCGTGCCGCCTGCCGACAATTGTTTTGAATTATGCCTGATTATAGGCCATATAATCGGGAACAGGCACCGCCCCATCTCGGTCAACGAGGGGGAAAAGACCGTGTCGTTCCCGATACAGGACGATTCGGAGCTGGAGACGTTTGAGAGGCTGCTCGGCCAGGCGGGGGGCGACGTCGAACTGAGGATTGCAAGTGAGATCTTTGTGCCGCATGCGGGGGCCGACGTGCATGGGCACCAGTGACGCGGAAGAGGCGGCGGCGGGAAACGGCGGCGCCTGCGCACCGGACGATCTCGACGCCCTGCAGATATCAGACTCGCTGTTTCCCACCGGGATGTTTGCATCATCAGGCGGGCTGGAGCTGATGTTTGCCAGGGGGATGGTAACTGGCGCGCGGGAGCTGTCGGAGCTGTGCAGGGATCTGATCACCCACCAGGTCGGCGTTGGAGACTGCGTGGCCCTTGCAAACGCGTACGACGCGGCGTCCCTCAAAGACACGGATGCCATCGAGGAGGTGGACGCCGCATGCTGCTCTGCAAAGACGGTGCGGGAGGCAAGGGACGCGTACGTGCGCTCCGGAGTGCAGCTGTGCAGGTGCGTCGCAGAGTTCTGCGGCGACGAGCGCCTGGCAAGATACCGCGGCTGCATAAGGGACAAGAGGGCCAGCGGGGTCTACCCGGTCGCGCTCGGCGTATGCTGCAGCGCGCTTCGAATCGAAAAGAGGAGGGCGGCGCACATACTGCTGTACGGGTTTGCCGCAAACATGGCGGGCGCCGCGCTGCGGCTTGGAATGATACAGCACTTTGAGGCGCAAAAGATGATCCACGAACTAAAGCCCGCCATGAGGGAGGCCGCAGAGTCGTGCATTACAAGGGACATCTCAGAGATGTGGCAGTTCTGCCCGCACGCCGAGGTGCTGCAGATGGCGCACGCAAGGGCGGATGCAAACATGTTCATTACATGACAGGCAACAGAAGGCGTGGATGGCGATATGGCAGTGAATGAGAGGATACCCAGGATCGGAATAGGCGGGCCCGTGGGCTCCGGAAAGAGCATGCTGATTGAGCGCGTGGTGCCCGTGCTGGCGGGCCGCGGATACAGCGTGAGCATAATATCAAACGACGTCATATCAAAGGAGGACGCGGACCGCATGAGATCCAACCTGGCCACGGAGCGCGGCCTGCTGCCGGAGAACCTGGTCGTGGGGCTGGCGACCGGCGGGTGCCCGCATACGGCCGTGAGGGAGGATCCGTCAATGAACATATCGGTAATAGAGGACATGGAGGGGGAGCACCCCGAGCTGGACCTCATAATAATAGAGAGCGGCGGCGACAACATAACCACCACGTTCAGCCCGCTGCTTGCAGACTATTTCATCTATATCATAGACGTGGCCGGCGGCGACAAGTATCCAAGGAAGGGCGGGCTTGGAATAACAAGCTGCGACCTGCTTGTGATAAACAAGACTGATCTGGCGCCCATGGTGGGCGCGGACCTGGAGGTGATGAGATCAGACGCCCTGAGGATCAGGGGCCCCGAAAAGCCGTTTGTCTTTGTAAACTGCATGACGGACAGGGGCATACCGGAGGTGGCCGATTTCATAGTGAGAAACCTGCTGTTCGGGGCCCCGCCAAAGGCCGGATCCAAAAAGGCAGGCGAGCCACAATGACGGATGCCGCAGCCGGGGCCGGGGGAGGGGCGACAGCAGCTGCGACAGCGACAGCTGAAGGAGGGATCTCGTCTCGGGATGACACATACGCCATACCGCCCCACAGGACGGGCATGGAGGGGCGCCTGCACCTGTCGCTGCACCGCGATGGCGTCAGGACGGTCCTAGGATCCCAGCGTGCAGAGCCCCCCCTGTCTGTGCAGAGGGCGCTCTACTGTGAACAATCCCTGCCGGACATGGCATACGTATACATCACATCCACGTCAGGCGGCATGCTCCAGGGCGACAGGCACATCACAAGGTTTGACCTAGGTGCCGGTGCAAGAGCCCACATTACGACGCAGGGGGCCACTAGGATATACGGGGACGACGAGGCGTCGCCGGGCATGAAAAAGCCGGCGGCCAGGTCGTCCCTCCGCATGTCGCTGGGCGAGGACTCGTACCTAGAGTACATACCCGACCAGATAATCCCGTACGCGGGATCTGGTTTTCAGCAGGATGCAGACATATCGGTGCACGGGACTGCGACCCTCGCATATGTAGAGACCGTGACGCCGGGGCGCGTTGGGATGGGCGAGTCGTTTGCCTACAAGTCGTGCAACCTCAGGATGCGCGTCACGGACCAGGACGGAAGGTTCAGGTTTGTCGACGCGGCAAGGATGGAGCCGCGCGTTGCGCAGCAGTCGTTGCGGCCGCAGTCCAAAAACAAGCCAGGGTTGGACATCAAATCATTTGGAATAATGGCAGGGTACGACGTCGTATCCTCGCTGTATGTAATTACGCAAAAAAAGCACGTAAATCAACTGCAAAAGGACATGGACGACATCATACTGCAACACGACAAGATTGCAGGCGGCGCCACCATAATGCGCGGCAATACCGGAGTGATGGCAAGGCTGCTGGGCCCCGACACCGAGTCCGTAAAGTCCGTCATAACAGAGGCCGTGGCCCATGCAAGAAAGACCATTCTAAACGCGCCCTTTACCGACATCAGAAAGAGCTGACTGTTGCATAGAGGTGTCCGTGTTGCGCCGATGCGGCCGCCTTTATTTTCTCCCCCGGTTGGGATCCGGGCGACTTTTCAACCCTACGTACATACGACGCGCTTCCCCGGTTCCTGCCGGACCGTGGTGACCCCAGACGATTTTTCAACCTCAAAGACGTGATCCGCGTGCGACGCCATCTCCGCGTCGTGCGAGACCAGTATGATCTGCTTTGAGTCCAGCCCCTTGAGCAGCTCCTTTACGTGCACAAGCTGGTCCCTGGAGAGCCCGTCTGTGGGCTCGTCGAGTATCAGCAGGTTTGATTCCAGGCTCTTGGTCGTGCTCCTAACCGTAAGGTTGAGGGCCAGCCGGTAGGAGAGGGCGACGCTGGTCTTTTCTCCGCCGCTCAGGTACTCTACGCTCTGCTCGTACCCGTCCTGCTCCACTACGGGGGCAAATGCCTCGTCGATGTACGAGTCCTTGGTCGGATCGTCTATCAGCTTGGCGTACCATTCGCGGTACGACTCGTTGAACGTACGCTGTAGCGTCAGCATAACGTCTTTCTCTATCCTGTACACGGAGGGGACAAAAAAGTCCGACAGCCAGTTCATGTACGCGACATACCTTTTGTAGCGCCTCTCAAGGCGCTCTGCCTCTGCAATGTGCGACTCTAGCCGCGATATGTCCTGCTCTGCATGGTCAAGGGCGGCCTGTTTGGCAGAGATGTACTCGCGCATGCGGGCACGCGACTCGGATGCCGCCTCAAGCCTTGCCTTTGCATCCGATGCGGCCGCGTCATCGCCGCCGTATGATTCGAGCAGTGCGGATATCCGGCCAAGCTCCGACTCGAGTCCACGCTTGCGCTCAAGGGATCTTGCCATCTCCTCGCGGTCTCCTGCATGCGCTGCATCCAGGCGCCCAAGCTCGCCGGCAATGTCGGCCGCGCGCCTCTGGGCGTTCTCATAGGCGACAAGGGCGTCCTTGAGCGCAGTCAAATATGCGACTGGGGCCTGCGCATTTTCGGCTGCGGGAAACCCGGGCTCAGGTGACACCATATTTTTTGCATCGTCGGATTTTAGGTCGGCCCTGAGCCGTTCGAGTTCGGAGCTCTGCGCCGCGTGATCCTCCGCGTCAGGGATCATTTTCCTTAGCGAGTCTGCGGCTCTTCTGAGCCTGTCCGCGTCGGCCTCGGCCGTCCTTAGCTGCTCGGACTCCGCCGCGTGCCTCTCATCAAGGACGAGCATCTTTGATCGTGCGGCGGCCAGCGCCTCCCGCCTCTCCTCGCCCTGCCGCGCCATGTGCTCCTTTGTAAGCTCGTGCCCGCACAGGCTGCATTTTGCTCCTAGTTTCTGTAGCGCGGCGACGCTCTCGTTTAGTATGTCTGCCTCAGTCGATGCAGCCGCCCTTGCGGCGCCGGTGGTCTCGTGTATGCGTCCCAGCTCTGTCAAGGCTTCCATGCTAGAGCCAAGCTCCGACTCGCACCTGTCGGCCTCGGCAACTATGGCCGCCACATCCACCCTGCCCTGCAGCCGTGATCTCAGCGCATCGACGCGCTGCGTTATAGAGCCAATGCTGGCGCGCGTCTTTATCATCTTCTCATTGAGGGCCTCAAACCGGGCAATCTCCCCGCTTATCTGCTGTACGGTTCGCTTGGTGGGCCTCGGAGCCCCTGCAATGGAGTCTGACTCGGATCTGATCGACTCTGCGCGGGTTCGGTTCTCTTGCATTCTCCTCCGGCATTCGGCCTGCATGTGCTCTTCGCCCTCAAGTTTTGAGCGCGCGCCGGCATGCTGGGCGTCAAGCGCGCTCTTTTCTGTCATGCGCGCCTCGTAACGAGAGACTTCGTCCCTTGCAGACTGCTCCTGTCCGGCCAGCTCCTGCTCGACTTGGGACTTTGCAGATATTTCGTCTGCAATAACACGCATGCTCTGCGTGACGTCGGCGAGCTCCGACCTCAGGCCGTCCAATCTTTCTGACTCGGGCTGTAGCTTGGCGGCCTCAAACTGCATCTCCTTCCTGAGAAAGTCCGCGTTGTTTGCAGCAGTCTGGTACTCTTCGATGCGGAATATCTTACGTATGGTCTCAAAGCGCTTGTTCGAATCCCACAGTATGGACTTCATCTCGTCTTGCGGGGTGAACACGGCATACCGGTATATGCGGCTCTTGGAGTTGGAGCTGGACGGCTCGTTTAGTCCCAGAATGTCCAGTATGCGGCCCTTTAGCTGTTTTGTCGTGAGTGGTTCGAGCACATCATTCACGCGCAGGTACGAACCCTTGCTGTCCAGCGTCACGGCCTTGTTGTTCCTCTTGATCGTCCTGCCTACCTCATATCTGGTATCTCCTACAAAAAAGGCAAGCATCACCTCACCCGAGTCGGCGCCCTTTGAGAGTAGGCTTTCCCCCTTGAAGGATCCCAGCCCGAATAGCGCAAACTCGATTCCCATCAGGATTGTGGACTTGCCGGAGCCTATGTGCCCGCTGAAGATGGTAATGCCCCTTGGGAACTTTATCGTGGTGTCGCGGTGGCTGCGGATGTTCGTCAGTGTAAGCGAGTCGAGAATCATTATGCAGGAGGCCTCCTCTCGATCTGTTCGTCTCTCGCGCTTTCGTCTCTCGCATCTTCCTCCCCCTCCCCCTCCTCGTCCAGTCCCAGCTCTGCCGCAACCTCGTCTGCTATACGCTTCTGGTACGCGTTGAGGGGCTCGTTCTCAAGAGCGGGCTTGCTCAGTATGTCAAGCAGCCTCTTTGCAAGCTTGGCGCCCCTCGTGCCCGTAATTTGTGGAAACCCAGATTCGACCTGGCCTATGTTCTCCACAAAGGTGTTGACTGCGATCTCTTCGGCAGTATCCCCCTGAGACTCGGTAATCTCATACTCTGCAGAGGAGAGCTGCCGCCTGCTGATCTTTACCTCGACTGTGCCTTTTTTGTGCAGGCCGTCGGATATGGCCGCAAAGTCAATGTCGGTGGTCTTGCCTTCGGACATCTTGCCTGATACGTTGAGCAGAACCACCTTGCCGTCAGGTTCCATGCCCGCAAGCTTTTCGTGTATCTCCTCGTTTACCGCGTGCGATGTCTTGTGGGTCGCGTTTATCCGTATCATGTCATACTCGCAATTTTTTACCTCGACCTGCCGCACGTCCGTAACCCCCGTGCTGTCAAACTCCACTAGCACGTACCCGCGCTTGGCGCCTCCGGCGTTCTCGGCCAGATCCGAGTGGAATCCGGCAAACAGCGTGCCGGGATACACCACGTGAGGATAATTCTCAAATGTGTTGAGCTGATACTGATGCATGTGCCCGCCCGCGTAATAGTCAAAATTCCGTGGCAGGTACGACAGCGGCATGGCCGCGTCTACAGTCTGTGCTGCGTCACCCGCCGTGCGCATCTCAGATATAGCCCCGTGGAACATGAAGATGCGAAATCCCGGCTCGGCCTCCAGCGCGTCGCGGTCGAGCTTTTCATAGTATGTGATGTCCTTTGACGCGCCAAGACCGCTGATGCCGGCAAGCTTTGCGCCCGTCTTCTCGTCCGTGACAAACCCCAGTGACATGGTGCCGTCGTCATTGTTCGCGAGCCTCTGGACGTTCGTGATGTAGCCGGTCTCCGCAAGTAGGTCGATGACGGAGGTGGCAGACGGTGAAAAGTCGTGGCTGCCGTATATCGCGTACACGGGAATGCCGGCCTCGTGCACCCTGCGCAGCGCCGCGAACGCTAACTTTTGCACCCGCATCTCCGGTATGTTAGCGTGGAATGTGTCCCCACACACCAAGATAAAGTCGACTGAGCGCCTTATGCAGTCGTCCAGCGCGCGCTCAAAGACGTCCTGCTCTACGCTCTGGAGCGGCCTGGACTTTTGGAACCCCAGGTGTATGTCCGAGAAGTGCGCAAACCTCACTGCCCGAACACCCTCACCCGTTGGCTGGTGCCGCGCCCCGTCGCCCCTGCTGCTGCCCCCGCACCGCCCACCAGGTCCTCGAACTTTGGGACCTTGATCGGTATCGCAAACGGGACGAATATGCTGGTTATGATGGCCTCGCCCCTGTCCAGGCTCGCTATGTTCTTGTCGTCGCTTGAGAGGTCCTGGGACGCGGACGCGATGAGCGCCTCGCGCTCCTGCTTCATCTCGTTGCCCAGTATGATCTTTGTGTTCATGTTGGCCAGTATGGCCTTTGGAATCACGCTTGCAAGCTGCGTGACGGCCACGAGCCCCACCTGGAACTTGCGCCCCTCCCGCGCTATCGTGGCGTATATGTTGTCGTTCTTTGACGCAAGCACGTCCTCGCCTATCACGCGGGGCGCCTCCTCGATTATAATGGACGTGACGGGCTTCTGGTCCAGCGTGCCCCGGGTCTTGTAATACTTGTATTTTTCAAGGAGGCTCGTCGCAACTATGTTTCCGACAACGAGCTCCGCCGCGCTGTTAAGCTGCGACGTGTCAAGCACGACTATCTTGCCGGACTCCATGTCATGCACGATGTCGTTCACGGTGCTGGTGCCCTTGGTGTCCGGATCAAACACGGCGTTCCGGGAGTGCAGCGTGCGGTTTTTTTTGCCCGTTGCGTATATGTCAAGTGTCATCTCCAGCTTGCGCCGCACGACTGACATGGTGGAGCGCGCCGGACTGTCACTGTCTCGGCCGCCTTTGCCGCCCTTGCTGCTGGCGTCATCATTGTTGCTGCTGTCATTACTGTCGTGACTATTGGCGCCGGCCTCCCGCGAGGCGTCACCGTGATTGTCGCTGTCGTTATAGTCGTGCGAGTCTTCAGTGGCGCCGTCACCATCGGGACCAGCCCCCATTATGGCCGCGATCCAGTCCTCGCCGTGCGTGGCGTAAAACCCGTGTATGGCCCTCAGCTGCGCGTCGGAGAACTCTACGATCCCCTCAAAGTGGCGCGGCTCCACGGCCCTGATGTTTATCGAAAACGTGCGCGCCCCGGGCAGCGTGTGGCGCTCCGTGGTATAGTACACCAGCCTGTCCGCCGCCCTGCCGTGGTTCTTGAGGCCCCTGCCCGTCTTGCCGTAGTACTCGTCATGGGCATCAAGCACCAGGATCCCGACCCTGGTCCCCGAGTCCATCACGTTCCAGAGCATCGACTTTACCAGGTTGGACTTGCCCCTGCCCGTGGTGGCCGGAATCAGCACGTGGTGCCTGAATATGTCCCTGACTGGCAGCATGACCCTGGCGTCATCTATCACCTCCGAGCCGCTCCTTATGCTTCCGACAAAGAGGCCGTCCTGGTTTCTCTTCTCCAGAAACGCCAGATCCTCCCTCCTGACGGGCCTCAGCGTGCTGTGAAACGGGGGCAGCGCCTTGGGGGTGCTGACCGGCACGTCCCCGTCCTCGGCGGGCGTCGTCCCCACCCTGGCAAGCGGCCTTATGCTTGCGATCACATAGTTTACGATGTCCGGCTCGTAGAACGTGGATCCTTCCGGCGGCCCTTCCTCCTCGAGCGTCACGCCCGATATCATCTCGTGCATCTTGTCGTCTATCTGAGACGCATACCTCAGGTCGAAGACGGACAGGATGAGGTTGTCTCCCGCCTCCCTCTCCTCCAGGACCAGTATGTCGCCGATCTCCAGGGTCGCGCCTGCCTTCTGCCGTACCAGGATCTGGCCGAACCCGCCCCCGATCACCTGGCCTATCACGTCAAGACTGCCGGTCCGCCCCCTCATCACCCGGTCACCCTGTTGAGAATATCATGGAATATAATCGAATCAGGATGGCGCTCCAGCATGCGCCGCCGCTCCAGACGTCCCTCCATGCGGGAGTAGAGGGAGCGCCTGTACATTGCGGCCTCCTTTTTGCGCACCTGCGCGTGCTTGTCCGCGTCGATCAGCCCGTATGGGTACCCCAGCGCCGCGACATCGCCAGAGTTGGCCGCCAAGCTCCAGAACACGGCGTTTCTCTGGCCGTCGTCCATGTCCCGAAACTGCTTGCACAGCACGTCAATACGAAATACGAACCGTGACCTCGGATGGAGCTTTGCCGCAAGCATCGAGGTCAGGCCGTCACCGAACATCCCCTCGGCGACTGGAACGTACCACCGGTCATGCCCCGTCTTGGCGGCGATCTCCGACGCGCGCGCCAGCAGCGGCTCGCCGGCCTCTGTAAGCAGCCGGGTGGTCTTTGCAAGCCCGCAGACTATGACGCCCCTCTTCACCGCCGCACCGTACAGCCTGTCGGCATACTGCCTTTCTACGTCAAGCGAGGTCTGAAGCGAGCCGTCCATGACAAGGATGTCGCCTGGCCCAAGCTCGTCGGACGCTATCCGGGTTGCGAGCCTGATCTCGGCAAGTCGCCTGGCAAGCGAGGCAAGCGGGGTGGAGCCGTCAAGGGCCGTGGTCTTGCCGTCTGAGATTGAGAGGAGGTCGTCATTGTCAGGAATGCACCCGGCGGGCTCTTGCCCGTACGGGTAGATCCGGGTGTCGAACGTCAGCGGTTCCAGGATATTTGCGCTGTAGTCGTCGCCGTTTGTGCCAACGGCGCCGCGTGCGGCAGCATCTCCCGCGTGCGGCAGCACGCACGACAGGAACGTCGCACTCTGCCTCGTCTGGCCGTCACCGTCACGGTCGGCGATATTTCCACAGCCGCGCGGTCTGAGTTTTTCGGCTCCCCGAAATACGGAATAATACACGCGGTTAAGCACGATCAGATAGTCCGGCGCCTCGGCCAGCATCCCGTTGCCGCCGTCTACAAAGGCGGTCCTTCTGGGAGGCGACGGGTCGGGCCTTATCTCCACAAACTCCGACGGCCTCATCTCAGACCGGGTTTTTGCCGCGGCCCGCACCCTGTCGGCGTGAGCACGCGCGGTGGCATGCGCCTCAAGATCAGACAGCAGCCGCTTGAGCGGGTCGCTGCCGCTGCTGGTGTTATTGTTATTATTCACAAGATGGCAGCCATGCTCGGACTATTAAGAGTGTGCAAGTGGACTCGCCCGCGGAGGGGCGCCTGCCGCGTCAATGCCAAAAAAATAACTGGCCAGAGCACGCCACGGGAAAGCCCGGCGGCACCCGGCTAGTCAAGCAGGACCACCGGCTTCTGGGTCAGTCCGATCACCTCCATGGTGACGTGTCCCATTGGCTCGTCGGTGCCGCCAAGTCCGCGGCGGCCCATCGCCACGAGGTCGACGCCGAGCCTGTCGGCCGTCTCTGCAATCTTTTTTGCAGGCGTGCCAAGCTTTACGATCCGGGTGCAGCTGTGCACCTCCTGCGGGACTGACACGCTGCGGAGTACTATGCGGCCCTCCTCGCGCATCTGGCTGCTCAGCTGCTCGTCCATGTCCTCCTCGCCGCCGGCATCGTCCTCGTCGGCCCATTCCATCACATACAGGAGGTAGACCTTTAGCGCCGAGACGTCCCTCAGGAGGCGGTTCGCGTTGTTGAGCGCGCGCAGCGAGCCGATGGAGCCGTCCACGGGAACCAGCACCTTGAGGAGGGGCCCCGTAGCATCGGCGCCGCGCGCGCGGGCTGCTTCATGCGACGCCTCGCCGTGTTGCTGCCGCCGTGCATGCGCAGGGTCCTCGTGCCCGCCTGCACCAAAGATCTTGGCTACAATCTCCCTTACGCTGCGGCGGGCCTCCAGTATGGGCAGAGCAATGACTGCCATGGCCCCGGCCGCGGCCCATACCACGGCCATGGCCACCCATACGGTAAACGAGGACTCGGTGAACACGTACTCGGTAAGGTAGAGCGAGGCGGGCCACACCACCACCAGAAAGATCGAGACCCCCAGTCCTATCCGCTTTGACAGTGCGGACATGCGCGCAAGCCTGCGCTCGTCCGCGTCGCGCCGCAGCATGGAGCGGATCCTGTCATCAACAAGGAGTATGCGCTGCTTGAGGTCCCTAAAGTCGAACCTCTCCGGAAACATGATGCTGCCAACGACCGTAACGATCAGCCCCGTCAGTATGGACGCGACGTTTCCGGCAAGCAGCGGCATGGAGCTGCCGGTAGACAGTATGCTGATCTCCCCGTATATGGCCGACGCGGAACCCAGCCAGGCCCCGACCCCGGCTACCAGCCCCGTCACGGCCGCCGCGGTGGCGGCGGTCCTGTTGGTGCGGCCCCACAGTATCGACAGGGAGATTGGGGCGACGGCCGACCCTATCAGGATTCCCATCATCAGGTACACGTACTGCAGGCTGACGCCCAGCTGGAACAGCATGGACGCCATCAGTCCCATCCCCGCCCCGAACAGCAGTATGGCGTACCTGGAGACGCGCATAAGCTCCCTGCCCGTGGCCGACGGCTTGAGGTACGTCCGGAACACGTCGTATGTCATCAGCGACGAGACGCTGACCAGCTGCGAGGAGCCCGCCGCGGTCACGGCCGTAAACACGATTGCGAGTATCAGGATGGCGCCCACGTCCCCCATGATCTCCGCGGCCGCGGTGGGGGCGACGAGGCCCAGCCCTATCTGATCCTCGCTCAGCGTCACGCCGGTGGCGATGGCGGCCAGCCCCAGCGTGGTGGCAAGCGTGAACGGTATTGCAAACCACACCAGCCCCCCTATGATAAAGCCCCCCACCACGGAGCGGGGCCTGGCCGCGATCGCGCGCTGCCAGTACGACTGGTCGACGAACACCGTGCCGAAGTTGCCCACGATATTGATCACGCCAAACACGAGGGCCCCGGCCGACGCGAGCGTCAGGTAGCTTCCCATCGCGTTGCCCTCCACCGGGCTCAGTATGGATGCGGCGGACAGCTTGTCGTACATGCCCGATATGCCCCCTATGTCCGGCGACACAAAGTAGATCACCGACACAAACGCCAGTACGACCACGAAGATAAAGCCCGCGTTGATGTACTCTGCAAAGAACGTGGCCTTGAGGCCGCCGAATATGGTATACAGTATGATCCCGGCCGGCAGCAGGAACGCGGCGAGCGTGATGTCGACGCCGGTAAGCGAGTTGACGACGGCGGCCCCGCCCAGCACGAGCATGGCGGTCACAAGAGTGTTTGTCATGAGCCCGAAGAGCAGGAAGACCTTGTGCGCGTGCCTCCCGTACCTGACGTTTATCATCTCCGCGAACGTGTGGGTCATGGGGGCCCTACGCTTCAGCTCTACGGCCAGTATCGAGAACAGAATCACCTGTATGCACGCGCCAGCCGCGTACCAGAACGAGCCGGCCACGCCGAACTCGAACGTCACGGTGGAGGACT
This sequence comes from Nitrosopumilaceae archaeon, assembly GCA_022823825.1. Lineage (GTDB taxonomy): Archaea > Thermoproteota > Nitrososphaeria > Nitrososphaerales > Nitrosopumilaceae > Nitrosopumilus. The sequence goes on from JAJEHG010000033.1 coordinate 43,195, forward strand.
GGAGCAGCGTGGCGGCCCACGTCCAGGCCGACACTATCGAGGCCGCAATCAGCCCGGTCTTTATGGTGCGGCCCGCGGTATAGAACCACTCTGAGGTCTTGCGCGTGCCAAGCCACTTGGTCTCGGCCTTTACCATCAGCGTGACGGTCAGGGCCATCACGAGCCCCACCCCTATTATCACCAGAAACCCGACGTTCTCGTGGAGTATTGCGGCCAAGCAGAGAATCAGGCACGCACTAGTATTAAAATGCGGCCCGGCCCCCGGGCTGCAACAGGAGTGGCCTAGCTGCGGCCTGGCGTCTACTGCGTCCCTTCCGTCTGAAGGCGCCCATCCGGGCGGCGGCCGAGGCAGAGAATGCGCCAGATGTCCTACCCACGGTAGGTTCACCGGTTTTGCAGCACGTCCTAGGTCACTGATGTTACAGCACGTCCCACAGTCAAGCGGTTAGAATGTTTACCGACCGGTGAAATGGGGATCGGCAAGCAGCGGATCTGCGTCCAGCGCGCGATCAGGCCCGCCGCGCGGCGGGGCGGTTCCGTCCAGCAATGTCTGAAAGTACTCATAGGCAATGTCGCCCACGCCGGTGCACAGCTCAACTGCACTATCCACTGCTGGCCTAAAGTGCACGCCGCTCCATATGCGGCTCTCCCCGCACTCGTTTACAAACTCGGTCCACGTTGCATAGGTGACGTTTACCGGGTTGGCAGGCGTTATGCCGCGCTCGTGCACGGACGATTTTGCATGCAGGATACCGCTGAATCCCAGCTTTCCGTTGACAAGCGGAATCACGTCATTCAGCGTACCGTTACTGCCCAGGTAATTCCGCAGTGCCTGCGCCTCGGCCGCGCAGAAGCACGCCGTCCCCGACGGGTACTCTGGATGGTTGCCCGTATCCAAGTAGGGCTTCCACTGGCTTGCAGGTATCATTTCCGGGGTATCAGGATTCTTGTCATCATATGTCGGAACCAGCTGGTCTCCATAGATGTGCTGGATTGCGGTTTCAGGACGTACCGCATCATACCGGGTCTTTTCCTGCCATACGACTATGCCGGCGTCAAACTGTGCAATGTGCAGCAAAAAGTTAAGCTGCCTAGCCTCCATGGTGTTTCTGGGCTGCAGGGTTTCGAGGTCAACTGCCTTGACGGCAGGGAAGAAGAATATGCCTCGGGCCTTGTTGTCAAAGTATTCTGAGATTATCTTCTTCCTGTCATCGAGGTTTGCAATCTCGTGCAGTACCTCTTTTGCCTGAGTCTCGTATGCCGCCTCGTTTAGATGGTTGCTCGTGTTGGGGGGGTCTGCCCGCATCGAGCGCGGGTCGATGTCGGTGTATGGCTTCGTGTTGGCCCACTGCGGGGTGACAAACTGCTGTGAGACATACTCGCCATTGCCCGTGCGGACGATCTGCGGCTGCCATCGCGACGGATCCACCAACACGTTGGCCGAGTTGACCGGCGTATAGCCGGTTGTATCCATAAACGGATAGCCATTCGTCTCCTCTCCAGAGTGGTTGAATCCGTCGTTTATGCGCCCCTCCCAAACGCACTTGCCTGCCAAGTTGCCGATGGCAACGGGCGAGGTCAGTTCGTGTGGCTGCTCCTGGAAGCAGTCCAGATCAAGGCCGTCGTCGTCGGTCGGATCAAGCCCATACCTCTCCATCATTTTGTCCCACTGCGGCTGCCTGTCGGGATCAAATTTCATCAAGAGTTGATAGGCGGCATAAAACGATGCAACGTTTATCCCCCTGATGTCCGAACTCCCGGACTCCAGATTCTTTATGCGCGAATATACCCCCACCGCGGTTTCGTGGTACGGGGCCGTGGCATCATAGCCCGCGTTTAGCATGAGGGTGATATAGCGGAACGCCAAGGAGGGATCTGTAAAGTGCGGCGTGACCTCCTGAGATAACCAGCCTCCAAACATTGGGGTCGACACTAGATCGACTATGTTATCACGATCCAGGTCAAGTGGCGGGAGTTGGTCTACAAACCCCGTGGTTATGTCGTTAACTTGCGAATTGCTGAGGTAAAGGTACTGCCCGGGCGGGAAGAGCAGGTCGCCCTCTTGCTGCCCTGCCGGCGTCGTAGGTTGTTGCGTCATCGCGGGTTCGGCGGTTGGCGCCGCACCCACGTCGTCGTCCACATATTCACCTAGTACAATAACGGATCCTGCGGCCACTACAACAAGCGCCAATAATGCATACATACTGGCCCGCTTCATCCAGCTTGGAACCTGTTGCGTTGTATAATAATGTGTAACGTTCTTGTGGGTTGCTGGCTAGGTTCCGCTCAGGGCCCTCAACAGCATGTCTGACACGTTGGGGTCCCGCTTCACGTCAGCATGCAGGTCATTATGTTCGAGAACATCCTAGCAGCAACACCCATTGTTCGTTGCGCATACGGGGGTCACGTCCTGCCACCGCACGGCAGGCTGCTGGCTCATTCCTGCAGTCGATCGTGCCCGGTTACGCGCGTCAAGCCCAGTCTAGACACGGGACGGGAGGCGGCCGCCCGTGCCGGCAGCATGTGTGGGAGCCGTCGATCAAAAAAGTACATATGAGATGCCAAACCATACTATACAGAAAGGACATGGTCGACAGGATTGACGAGCTGATAATCTCGGCGCTGAGTCAGGACGCCAGGCAGCCCACGTTCGAGCTCTGGGACCGCATAAGGGGATCCGGATACAACGTCTCAGAAGAGGAGATAGAGTCCCGCAAGCAGGCCTTGGAGGACAGCGGCGTCATAAAGGGATACACAATATCGGTGGACACCAAAAAGCTGCCCGGCCGCATCATACGCGTCGACCTGGTCACGTTCAGGACGTCCCAGGCGCTGCAAAAGAGGCTGGAGGGACTCAAGCGCTACCTGCAGGACGCGCCGTTCGTGGCGTTCTCTGGCAGGACCAGGGGCGGGTACGACTGGATCACCATAAAGTCGTTTCTTAGCACGGAGATGGCCGACGAGGAGAACGACATTTACCGGAACCTGTTCGGCGACATACTGCAGACCTACGAGGTCTACGACTTTGTGCCGCAGTCCGAGGCGTCGCTTTATTCCATGTCGTATACCGAAAAAGAATATCAAGAATTCCTCAAAGAGTGGATCCCGCCGTTCATCGGCAAATAACATCGCTGCATGCAACAACGGCGAGTATCGGGCCGCGCGGAAATTATCTCGTACGCACGTCCTATACGGCCGCGCGGTGCTCCCGCTTGTATCTCAGCGCGTCGTCTATCATCGCGTGCGCCTGCATCCTCATCTTCATCAGGAACTGTATCAGCTCGACCTGGCTGTGCGGGCCGTCCCTGCCCGCGTCCTCTATCAGCTCGTCGATCCTTGAGAGCGTAATCCTGAGCGCAAGGATGCTGCGCTTTACGACGGCGGCCTCCCTTGTCCTGGCCGCGGCCGCGCTGTTTCTGCCGCCGGCGTCGCCGTGCGCGACGGGCCGCGTACCCTCCGACCATCCGGGGGGCGCCATTCCCGAATAGTCGTACGCCTCTGCCTGCTTTAGCTGGCCCTTGACCCGGCGTATCTGCTTGACTGTCATCTTGTTGTCTATGATCTCCTGCGCCAGCTCCGAGGCGCGGCCGCCCAGCGCGGCGTCGGTCAGCTCAAGGGCCTGGCTGATTCCCAGCACGCGGTCCCTTACCCTGTTGCGCACGTCCTCAGGCAGCCTTAGCAGCTGGATCCTGTGCGAGACGTACTCTTCGCTCTTTCCTATCCTCCTCCCAAGCTCGCTGACGCCGCCCCATCCAAAGTCATCCACATACCGCTGGTACGACATGGCCTCTTCGACGGGGTCTATGGTCCTGCGCTGGAGGTTCTCTGTAAGCTGCACCTCGTACGCCTCCTTGTCGTCAAACTCCACAATCTTGCAATGTATGAACCTCCACCTGAGCGACCTGCATGCGGCAAACCTGCGGTGCCCCGCAACAATCTCAAAGCCACGCTCAAGCGGGCGCACTATTATGGGCTGCAGCAGCCCGTGATCCCTGATGCTGGCCTTGAGGGCCTCAAGCTCCGGGGAGTCCTTTGGGTCGGGGCTGCGGGTGGGGAACTTTGACGGCCTTACCATCCTCAACTCTATGGGTTCGACAAGCGAGTTATCGTACGGTTCCATGATTACAGCCAAACCATATACGTACGCGGAATATTTATCACTTTTATAGTCATATTATGATCGGCCGTGCCAGGATGCGTTTGTCACAAGCACCACAACCACCGCCAAAAAGGATCATGTTGGACGTTACGCGGTCTGAATGGACACCGTAATGGCCTCTAGATGCCACGCGCCGGCACGGCGCTCCTTTTCTGGCACGGCGGGCCTTTCTCCGCGTTATTATATGGGAATTCTTCATGCCGTGTATGACCGGCTATATCGAGATCTACTGCTCCAGCTGCAAAAAGACGCTTGGCAGATACAATACCAAGTTTTACAACGATGACAAGATAAGGGACCTGCTAAAGACCACCCATTCAGTGCACGTAAGGGACGGCCACACCGTAGACATGATGAGAACGGACTAGGATTCGGCCTATGCCGCACCACCGCCAAACCGTCGCCGCAGGCATCACGGGCGTAATCAGCAGAAACATCGCACTAGCTGCCGTGGCAGCCGCTCCCAGGCGCCATGCGGGCGGCGGCCTCCGCTGCCTGCCCAAGGTTCGACACCCTGACTAGCCGCGGCGGGGAGTCTGCAACAGTGGTGTTCCACGGCTGTGTGTACAGGATCACCCGCTTGCCGTTGCGCAAAAACGCCTCCGCGTTTATGGGCGAGTCGTCTATAAACACGTCATAGTCCAAGTCGGCCTTCATGTGTCCGGCCGCCACCTGCACGTACCTCTGGTATGATACGTTGTGAAGCTTGAGCCACATCCTCACGTGCCTGTTTGTTGCCGGCGAACGGGCCGTGACTATGTCCACCGTGCCTATACGCGAGAGCCCCTCCGTCGCGCGGGCCAGATCCGGCTCCGTGGGGGGCAGGGAGTTCCATTCGTTCCAGCACGCGTCGAGCTGGGCGTAAAAGTCACGCTTCTTGACGCCGTATCGCGACCAAAAGTCCCAGCCGGTCATGTCGGACTTGGAGAGTGGGCCAAGCCTGCCGGGGTTTGTCATGCGCAGCCACGCCTGCATCACGTCTGCCAGCACGCCGTCCACGTCCAAGGCTATCCTGCAACTGCCGTTGTTGTTGTTATTATTGCCGTCGCCGCTGTCACCGTTACCGCCGTCCATGGCGGCTAACCTTCCCTCTGAAACTCTTCGAGCAGCTTCCTCTGGGTGCGATTGAGTTTTTTTGGTATCTCGACTGCAAGGTGCACCAGCATGTCGCCCTTGCCGCGGCTGCGGACGTGCGAGACCCCCTTACCCCTCACCTTTATGGTGTCGTTCGGCTGGCTGCCGGGATCTATCCTTATGGTCTCCATGCCGTCAAGCGTGGGAACCCTCATGGTGCATCCGAGTGCGGCGTCCACCATCGGGACGTGCAGGCGCATGTGTATGTTCTTGCCGTCGCGCTCAAAGAGCTTGTGCCTCATGACCCTCACCCTCACTATCAGGTCGCCGTTCCTGCCCTCGGGCACCTCGTCGCCCTCCCCCTGTATGGTATAGTCCCCGTCATCGACTCCGGGGGGTATCTTGAATGCTATGGGCTTCTTTCCCTTGCGGCTGCCTTCCCCCTTGCACTTGCCGCACGGGCTCTCTATGGCGACGCCCTGGCCCCTGCATGCGGAGCAGGGCATTGCGGTTACAAAGGAGGCAAACCCCATCTGGCGCGTCTTCCTGATCTGCCCATGGCCACCGCATGCGGAGCACGTCTTCCTGCCGGTCCCGGGACGGCATCCCGTTCCGCCGCACTCCCCGCAGGTTACGCGCTTTTGGACCTCGATCTCCAGATTCTTGCCGTGCAGGACCTCCTCGAGGGTAACCGACGCCTCGACCAGGCGGTCGGCGCCCTCGCGGCCCCTGCCGAAGCCTCCGCCGCCGCGGCCCCTGCCCCCAAAGATCTGCTCAAAGATGGACTCGAACCCGCCGCCGTCACGGCCGAATATCTCGTCAAAGTTCCCACGCGCCCCGCCGAAGATATCCTCCGTGCTGTACCGCCCGTCTACCCCCGCATGCCCGGCCCTGTCGTACAGCTGCCGCTTGGAATCGTCGGACAGCACCGCATACGCCTCGGATATCTCCTTGAAGTGCTCGGCGGCCTCGGCCGTGCTGTTGCGGTCGGGGTGGAACTTTAGCGCCAGCTTGCGGTACTGTTTCTTTATCTCGTCGGCCTGCGCGTCCTTGCCAACGCCTAGAACCTCGTAATAGTCACGCTTCGAACTCACGGCACGTCACGCTCCGAATGTTTTACGTATAAACGATATCAAGCCGTACCGCGTGTCGCATGGTCATGGCGGGCTAGTCTGGTTCGGATTCTTTTGCGTCGAGTCGTCGTCGCTGCTGCTGTTGTTGTTGTCGCTACTGCTGCTGTTGTTGTTGCCGCTGCTGTTGTCGCTACTGCTGCTGTTGTTGTCCGCGTTGTCAGCGCCGCCGCTTTCTTGTGCGCCTTCCGACTGCTGCTGCTGGCCTTCCGGATCCACCTTTTCAAACACGTTCTCGTCACCCTCGGCGGCAGACTGCTGCTGCTGCTGGCCTGCCTCAGGAGCGGCATTCTTGTACAGCTCCACGGTCACCTCGTTTACCATCTTTTGAAGGGCCTCCAGCTTTGGCTTTAGCTCCTCCGGCTCCTTGTCGAGTGCCTCCTTTACCTCCTTTGCCGCGTCGGTAATCTTGATGCCCTGCTCCTGGGTTATCTTGTCCTTGAGGTCCTGGGTTACCAGCTTCTCGGTGGTGTATATGTAACTCTCCGCCTCGTTTCGGAGGTCTATCTTTTCCTTTTTCTTCTTGTCCTCCTCGGAGAACTTTTCAGCATCCTCCTTTAGCTTTTCAATCTCGTCCTCGGACAGCTTGGTGGACGACTCGATAGTGATCTTTGCCTCCTTCTGCGTCCCTAGATCCTTTGCAGTCACGTTGATTATCCCGTTGGCGTCGATGTCGAACTTGACCTCTATCTGCGGCACGCCCCTTGGCGCCGGGGGCAGGTCCGTCAGGTTGAAGCTTCCGAGCGAGACGTTGTCCGAGGCCATCGGGCGCTCCCCCTGCACCACGTGTATGGTAACGGCCGTCTGGTTGTCCGCGGCGGTGGTAAAGACCTTGGACTTTGAGGTGGGTATGGTGGTGTTGCGCTCTATGAGCGGCTCCCTGACCCCGCCCAGCGTCTCTATCCCGAGCGTCAGCGGCGTCACGTCAAGCAGCACGATGTCGCTTGTAACGTCGCCGGCTATGATGCCGGCCTGTATCGCGGCGCCCATTGCGACTGCCTCCATCGGGTCCACGCCGGACTCGGGCGTCTTGCCGACCACCTCGCCGACGAACTTTCTTACAAGCGGTATCCTGGTAGGCCCCCCGACCATCACTATCTTGCCGATGTCAGAGACCGCAACCTTTGCATCCTCGAGCGCCTTTAGTATGGACGGCTTGCAGCGCTGCACTATCGGGTCGATGAGCTCGTCGAGCTTTGCCCTGGTGATCCTGATCTCGAGGTTCTTTGCGCCCGACGAGGGGTCGTTTGCTATGAACGGCAGGTTGACGTCAGTCTCCATTACGGTGGACAGCTCGATCTTTGCCTTTTCGGCCGCCTCACGTATGCGCGTCATAGCGGTCGCGTCGGATCCAAGGTCTATGCCCTCCTTTTTGCGGAACTCGTCGGAGATATAGTCAATCAGGGCCTTGTCCATGTCGGTCCCTCCTAGCTGCGTGTCGCCGGAGGTGCTCATCACCTCAAAGACGCCGCCGCCCATCTCCATTATGGTAACGTCCAGCGTGCCGCCGCCAAAGTCAAAGACCAGTATCTTCATGTCCTCCTTTGCCTTGTCCAGCCCGAATGCAAGCGAGGCGGCAGTCGGCTCGTTGATTATCCTGACGACGTCAAGCCCCGCGATCGTGCCGGCGTCCTTTGTGGCCTGGCGCTGGTTGTCATCAAAGTATGCCGGGACCGTGATGACCGCCTTCTGGACCGGCTCGCCCACGAACGCCTCCGCGTCCTTTTTGATCTTTTGCAGGATGAACGCCGAGATCTGCTGCGGCTTGTAGTCCTTGTCCTGTATGCGGAACGTGTGGTCGGATCCCATCTTGCGCTTTGCCGCGACTATGGTGTTTGTGGGGTTTGTGACGGCCTGCCTGCGCGCCGGCTCCCCCACCAAGAGGTCGCCCTCCTTTGTGAACGCCACGACGGAGGGAAATGCCTTACCGCCCACGGTGGCACCCTCGGCCGCCGGAATTATGGCGGGCTTGCCGCCCATCATTACGGCAGCAGCAGAGTTGCTGGTGCCAAGATCAATGCCGATAACTTTGCTCATTATTTACCGCGCTACTCCTTTTTTGATATGACGACCATTGAAGGCCTTATAATCGTATTTTTCATTACGTAGCCGCGGCGCAGCTCCTTTGTTATGGTATTCTCATCAAGCATCGGGTCCACCTCCGAGGAGACGGCCTCGTGCATGTTGGGATCGAATATCTCGCCGAGCGCGTCGATGGGCCTGACGTCGTACCTTTCAAGCACCGAGTCCACGTTGCGCAGTATGGAGTCAAGCCCCTCCGTGTCAACCTGCTCCCTGGCAAACGTGTCGCGGGCCCTGACAAAGTCGTCGCGCACGCCGAGCACGTCGGATACGAGGCCCCCCAGCTTTGCGGCAACCCCGGCCTCGATCTCAGACGCCGTCCTCTTCGTAAGGTTCTGGTAGTCGGCAAGCGCGAGCTTTAGCTTTTGCTCGTATCTGGAGGATTTGGCCGCCTCGGCCTGCAGCATGCCGTACAGCCGCGCGGGGTCCATGTCAGGCGGCGGCGACGTGCCGTCGTGCTCGGCACCGCGTGTGAGGCTGCCGTCGTCCGGCTCCGGTTCTGAACCTGCCGCGTCCGCGGCAGTGGCCGGCTCGGGGCCCGTGGCATCGCCGCCTGAACCCCCGTTGCCGCCGTCCCCGCCGGCAACATCCTCAATTGCAATCTCCCCGTCGGCCGCGGAGTCCGTTTCGGCCGCCGCGCCGGGATCGCGGCCGCCGCCCCTGTCGCCTGTAGGCGGCCCGTCGTTTTGCGGCATCATCTAGCGCCACCACGGCGCAGGCGATTTATAATTTAACAACTGGCGATCCTTCAAACTGCTCGCACAGCGGGGTGGCCTTTACCACCACCAGATTGGGCTTTTCGGCCTTGGCGGCCGCGGCCCGCTCAAAGTCCTTCAGGGAGCACGGGATGACGGCCATTGGCTTGTCAGTTGAAAAGATGCCCGGCGGCGGCTCCGCGTACACGTCCACGTCGGCCAGCCAGTCGTGAAGCCGGCCGGCCAGCACGTTGCATATCTCGTTGCGGTCGCCGCGCATCAGGTGGTCGTCAAACGACCACAGTATGATCACCTTGGTCTTGGTGGTACGCATGTCACAGTCCCGTATGATCTGCTTCGTGTTGTCCACCAGCCGCCGGACGTACGAGTCCAGGCCCTTTGCGTACAGCGTGGGCAGCCGCTGAAGCGACTTTGCATCCTCAAGTGACAGCCCGACGGCACGCATGTCGAGCAGTCCGCCGACCATCCCATCCAGATACGACTCCTGCATGCGGTCGTCGACTGCCATCTCCGGCACGCTCTCCCTTGGGACGAACTGCGCCACCTCGAGCATGGTGCATATGGACGCAAACCTGGACACGATCTCCATTGCGTGTATGTATTCCGACGCGGCCAGCGTCGCGAACTCAGCGGAGTTCTCGGGATCAGGCGAGAAGATTGCGGCAAGCCGGCCGTCGACCCTCTCGGGATCGGCGGAGCCGACCATCCGGGGCGGCGGGCGGCCGCTCTCCAGCGGATAGTAGTAGTAGGACACCTCCGGGCCCACCTCAAGCCCGGTGTCGTGCTGCAGTATAGACACGTATTCGCTGCTCTCCCCGATGCCGACCGGCACGCAGAACACCACGGAGGTGCCCTCCTTGACGTGCTCTACTGCATCCTTGAAGAGCGAGTGAGTGCTTGCCTTTGTGTTGTGCAGCTGTGCGCGTATGCGCGGCGCAAAGAACAGGTAATCAGACCTTGAGACGGCCATGTGCAGCGGCTCGAGTGACATTATGGGCTCGTCATCCTGCAGGGAGGATATGTGGGGGTACGTCCTTGCGATCTCCGCGTTAAGCTCGATTGCAGTGGGGTTCGACTCGTCTATGATAAAGACGGTCGCCCCGTCTATGGCGGCCTGCCGCGCTATGTCGTAGCCCTCCGTGCTCATGCCAAACACGGACACGGTCATGGCGCGATCGTGGGCTCCGCTGCCGGCATTGCCGCCGTCGGGGGTTTTCTTGTAGGCGCCCTTGCCGCCATCCTTCGAGCCACTGTCTTTTTTGCCACCGGTCCTTTTCGCCGTCATGATACACCGCAGCGGCTTCTTTAAAAAAACTTATTGCGCGAGCGGCCTAAAACGCGATCTAAAAAGTTCATTAAGGGATGTGCAGCTGCCCGTTTACTGTCAGCCCGGTAGTGTAGTCAGGTCAAGCATGGAGGGTTTTGGTCCCTCCGACCCCAGTTCGAATCTGGGCCGGGCTACCATCACCATTATAGTCACACGTTGAGTCGCGTAAGCAGCCTGGATGCCACTGCAAACAGCGCGCACGCAAGAACCGCAAGAACCGCCACCTCCACTGCGACAAACGCGTCGACGCTCCCGAATATGCCCGCCCTTATCACGTCCACCAGGTATGTCAGCGGATTGAGGTAAAACGCGGTCCTCAGCGGCTCCTGTACGCCCTCGGCCGGATAAAAAGCCGTGCTTACGAACGCAAAGAAGAGAAACACCGTATTGATGATGACGTTGAACCCCTCGCTTGAGCGCAGCCTGGTCGATATTATCGACGCGAGCGACCCGAACAGCACGGATCCCGCAACCGCGCCAAACACGATGATCGGTATGGTAACAAGCGAGATCTCCGCATCCTCAAAGAAGACCGGATAGCCGACTGCCATGATGAACGCGGCGCTGACCAGGCCGACTATGGCAATCGTGCATATGTTGCTGATGATATAGTGCCCCCTGGTGAACGGTCCCGACATTATCTGCTCAAACATGCCGTGTCGTCGGTCGTTCCAGATTATTATTCCAGAGACCAGGGTGCTGTTCATTATGTTGAATCCGATCATGCCGGACGCGAGGAACGCGGGATAGTCAAGATCCTTGGCCTCGCCAAACTGTATGCCCTGGACGAGCGGCGCGTATGCAAATCCCGCGATAAAGATGTAGACCAGCGGGAAGATCACCTGCCATATGAGGAACCCCGGATTCAGCGAGATGGTAAGGTTGCGGTTTACCAGCCGGATTATGGGATGCGTCATGTCTGCCCGCCCCCGCGCCGGCCGTTCAGGCGGCCGCCGTCGGCCCCCGCGCCGGCATCCGGCCCGCCCTGCTGCTGCTGCCGCCCCCTCAGCTCTTCTGTCATGTTAAGAAATATCTCCTCCAGGCTGGTGGGAACGGCGGATAGGTCCTCTATCTCGATGCGGTTCTCGTGCAGTATCCCCAGTACCCTGAGCAGCACCAGCTCCGACTCGGAGGAGCGGATTGTAATGGTGGTGCGGCGTCCGTTGCCGCCACCGCCGGAGCGGTGATCGCCGCCAAACTCAATGCGGCATCCGTCCATGCCAGAGAGCAGGTCGCGTATGTCGGGGGGCCTGTGCGGCAGGTGTATCTTTATGGTCTTCTCGTCCCCCAGCTTCGCCTTGAGGGCGTCAGGCGTATCCACCTCAAGCAGCCTGCCCCGGTTCATTATCGCGATCTCGTCGCACAGGTACTCGGCCTCAGTCAGGATGTGCGTCGTATAGAAGATGCTCAGCCCCGTCGCCCTTACGCGGTCCTGCAGATAGTCAAGCAGTTCGCGGCGCGCATTGGGATCAAGGCCGACCGTCGGCTCGTCCAGAAACAGCAGATCCATGTCGTGCATGAACTCGCGGGCTACCTGCACGCGCCTGCGCTCCCCTATCGAGAGATCCTCGTTGCGCCTGCTCCGTACCCTCGCCAAGTCGAATTCCTCCAGGAGCGACTCGGTCCTGTCGCGGCGCGTATTTCCGGGCACGCCCCACATCATCCCGTACTTGTCGAGCGCCTTTTCCACCGACAGCGTGGGCTCGTAGCTCGGCTGCTGCAGCACCACGCCTATCTTCTGGCGCACCTGGAGGGGGTGCTTCATGGCGTCGACGCCCAGTATCGATACGTCGCCGGAGGTGGGCCTGACAAGCGTGGTCAGCATCTTGATGGTGGTGGACTTGCCCGCCCCGTTGGGCCCCAGAAACCCAAAGACGCGGCCCCGCTGCACACGGAACGTGACGTCGTCGACTGCCCGGGTCCGGCCGTACACCTTTGAGATGCGCCTGGCATCGATGCACGTGTCGGCTGTATCGTCGGGCGGCATTTTCTCCAACCTTTCTCCTGCCGGCCCCCACTAATAATATCCACCGCGCGCGGAGTGCCCGAAAAGGGACGGCGCAGTAATTCGCGCGGACCGGGCGCATGCTGGGTGGGGGGGAGAGGGGCGCGCGCAGATGCCACCGCAAAAATAAGATCACAAAATATTGCATTCTGGAACTTTTATTACACAGCATTCCTCCCACAAAAGGGACGGTACGATGCAGAATATCGACGAGCTGATAGACGAGATCATCAGGCAGAGCCCCGGCGCAAGCAGGGAGGAGATAAAGGGCCGCATAGCGGCCAAGATAGAGGCGGTCGGCCCCGGATACCTGACTGAGAGGGGCGCGGCGTTCCTGGTTGCCGGCGAGTACGGCGCCACCATAGCAAAGCCAATCAAGTCGGACGTCAGCATAAAGGACCTGTACGCCGGGGCAAACGAGGTGACCCTGGAGGTCAGGATGCTAAGCGTGTCGTCAGTCAGGAAGTTCACCCAGAAGGACGGCGGGCAGGGGGCCCTGAGGACCATGTCGGTGTACGACAGCCCGGACCATACGGCAAGCGTAAAGCTGTGGGGCGACAAGGCGACCCTGCCGGGAATCGGCGAGCTGAATCCGGGCGACTACATCAGGATATCAAAGGCGTACATCAAGGAGGACAGGGACGGCTCGCTGGCAATCCACGTCGGATCGGGCACCGACATAGAGCCGGTCGCAGAGCCGCGGCGGGAGATACCGCCCATCGAGTCCATAACGATGGACGTGAGCAGGCTGTCAGAGGTGCAGGGCGGCGGCGAAGGACAGGCGGCGGGAATGGGGGCCTCGAATCTCGCGGTGTCGGGCAAGCTGGAGGGCGACATCACGCTCATGGAGTATACCAGGCAGCAGACAGGCAAGCGCGCCACGGCGCTAAAGATGAGGATCAGCGGCGATGACGGGGTGGCCAGGCGCGTGGTGCTGTGGGGCAAGGACATGTCATCGGTTCCAAAAAAGATAGTGTCCGTGTCGCCAAAGATCGTACTGCTCGGCGTCTCGGCCAAGGTGACGGACCAGCAACAGCAGTCCATGGAGATACACGGGAACGACTCGACGCGCATGATCATACAGGACGAGGGCGGCGCGGACGGCAGCTCCATGGATCCAATTACGATACGCATACTGGCAAAGCCACCCCCGTCCCAGACGGGCAGGCAGGCAATCCTGGGCATAGACGCGATGGGAACGCTGTACTCTGTCATCGACACGGACCAGATATCGGCCGCATACAACGAGGGCGAGATTGTAGAGTGCATGCCGGCCCAGCAGCACGGGGCCAACGTCACAATAGACTCCAGCTCGTTTATCAGGAACGCAGAGGGCGATGTAGCCGCATCCATTCCGACGCTGCGCGAGGCCACGACCACGATTATGGAGGCGAGGCCGGATGCCGGCCCCTCGCTCTACTGCATCGACTGCATAGTGATAAACACGCCGGACACGAGGGAGATACAGACCAAGAGCGGCGAGACGGTACAGCTTGCCGAGATGGTCGTGGCAGACGGCTCCGGCGAGGCCGTGCTAAAGGCGTGGAGAAACCACGCAAGGACGCTTGAGCGGTGCGAGATGGGGGGCAAATACGTCGTAACGGGCGTCAGGGCGCAGCGCGGCATGGGCGAGGAGACGGACCTTACACTGACCGAATACTCCGTGGTCAGGAGCGTCGAGGACAAGGGCGGCGCGGGCAGTGACGGTGATGCCCAACCCCAGTCCCAGCCAGGCGGCCAGTGACCGGCACCGCCAGCCAACGCGCCGGCGCCAGCACGTACACGTGACACCGCATGCCAATGCCCGTGCGCCAGCCTTCTCAGGCCGGCGCCAGGCCAAACTTTCTCTTCAGGCTGGCGCGCCGGAAGTTGGGCCTCTGCGACTCGTAGATCTGGGAGATGATGTCGTAGCAGTGGAGCCTGAGCCGCAGGCGGTTTACATAGTCAAGATCGCGCGCATGCCTCGCGTCGTTTCGAACGGATCTAATTATCTCCATCTTGTACGAGAAAACGTCCTTGCGCCTAAAAACCGGCTCAAAGTGGTTCCGCCAGTTGTCCCTCCGGGTTATTATCCTCTCATACGCGTCAAAGTTGACATAGTCGAACATAGAATGGTCGGGCTTGTTCAACACGTCGTTCATCTTTTTCTCGTGCTGGTGTCTCTGCTCCGCGGCCCTTCTGATGTCGCCGGGCAGGCAGGCGCCCTCCCAGCCCTCGACAGAGGAGAGGCGCTCCACAATGAAATTCCTCAGCAGGGGCTCGAACGCGTCGAGCACCTCCGAGCTGCTGGGGCCCGTTGCAGACTTGCCCGACGCTCCAGACGGCGCGGCCATGCCGTAAATGCTCCAGAACCTTTAAAAAAATTCCGGCCGGCCCCTGCCGAAGGGAGTGGGCGGCCCCGTCCCATGGGCATCAGTCCCAGAACCCGCGAGTTACGACATACTGCCTCTCGGCCTCGTAGATCTGCTTTATGAGGTTGTCCTCGTCGCCGCCTATCATGTTGCGCAGTATGCGCGCGGCCGTGTCGGCGCCCACCCCGTACCCGGACATCACCATGACGGCGGTGGGCCCAAACGACTCTAGCAGCGACGCGACCTTCCATGCGCGCTCAAACTTGCGCTTCTCCTCGGCCGTAACCCTCTGGCCCGCGACCCTCTTGCGCACTATGCCGGGCAGGTCCGTATCAGAATGGAACGTCACCGCTATCTGTCTGCCCCTGCAGTGCGGGCATGCAAGCGGCCCCACAACGTCGCGCGTCTCGACCAGCCGCTCCCACTTGCCACAGCGGACGCAGACTATGCGGTGCTTTGTCTTTGCCAGCCTGGCCTTTACCAGCTCGATTATGCCGCGGTCGAGCGCGGCGGGGGACGAGTAGTATCTGGCGGTGTGGTCCAAGATGGGCGCCGCCAGTCCCGAGAACCCGTCCACCTCGGTCCACGACACGCGTATGCTGCCGCTCCGCACACCCTCCAGGACGGACCGGCACCCGTCCAGGTCGTACTTGTCATGGAACAGCTCCCTGAGCGCCTCCTTTACGATGGGCGTGCCGACATGGCGCTCGTACAGAAAGCGGGCCGACCTTGACTCGTAGACGGCGTCGCGGCCCAGCACGCCGAACCTCTTTGCCACGCACCAGACGCGCCAGTTGACATTGTGCGTGCCCGCAAGCGAGGAGCCGACCATTCCTGCCAGGTCATCGTACCTGTCGCTGAGAACCCGCAGGAGCAGCGGCTCGGATATGCGGGCCGACGAGGACGACAGGACTATCCGGTACCCGTCAGAGCGCGAGTCTATCCTGGAGCCCGTGAGGCCGGAGAGCATGGAGGAGAGCAGCGTGGAGAGCGTCGCGTTTATCCTGCTGCCAAAGCACCCGTGCAGTACTATTATGCCGCGCGAGCGCTGCGACTCGACCGGTATGACGTCTAGGGGGGCGGCAGCTTTGTCGTCCTTGCTTTTGTTTGTGTTTTTGCCTTTGTTGCCATCGTCGCTGCTTCTGCGATCATCGTCATCGTTGACGTCCTCTGACGCGGCCACCTCGAAGGTCAGCCCCCCCATTACCTTGTTCTGGACCTCCATCCTGCCGCTCCTTATCATGCTGCGAAACAGGCCGACCCTGCGGGCCGTCTCATAATCCACCGGAATGCTCTCGCCCTCCCAGTACGGGACGGTCCTTGTGGCGGGGTCGGCTGCACTTCCGCCGCCGCCGCCGGACCGCAGCGGCTCTACGTTCACCGCAAACGACTTTTCATCCACGTTGAGGATGCGCCACTGCGAGCCCCTGAGCACGAAGATGTTTCCCTGCTCACCGTGGTCCCCCACGAACCTCTGGTCGAGCGTCCCTATTATGCGGCGGTTCGTGCTGTCAAACACCTTGAACCTCAGCATGTCCGGAATGGTCGACAGGTTCTCAAAGTGGTAGCGCATGTACCGGCCCGACTTTTCAAACGTCATGCCGTCCCGGTCATACATGATCAGACGGCTTGCGTCCAGCTGCTCGAGGACCTGCGTAAACTCCTCAATCGTAATGTCGCGGTACGGATAGGCCCGCCTTACCACGTCTAGCGCGGCGTCCACCCTGATGCCGTGGGGACCCGCCTGCATGGAGAGCCCCACCATGTGGTGGGCCAGGACGTCAAGCGGGGCCACGTGTATCCGCTGCTGCTCTATCGACCCCGCGCCGACGCGCTCCATTATGGCGCGCGCCTCCAGCTCGTCGTCCGCGCTGTTCGTAATTATCAGGCCCCGCGCCGACGCGTCGCGCACGTGCCTGCTGCGGCCTATCCTCTGGACGAACTTTGAGACCTGCCGGGGAGAGCCGTAGTGCACCACCAGCTCGACTGAGCCGATGTCGATTCCCAGTTCAAGCGACGACGTGCACGCTATGATACGGAGGCCGCTCCCCTCGCGGAGCAGCTGCTCGGTCTCCTCCCTGACCGACTTGGAGAGGGAACCGTGGTGCATCTCGACGGGCGTCTTGCCGATCTCCTTCAGCACGGATGCCAGAAACTCCGCCTCGCCGCGCGTGTTTGCAAACAGCAGGACGGGCGAGTCCAGCCCG
Source organism: Nitrosopumilaceae archaeon (assembly GCA_022823825.1). Classification (GTDB taxonomy): domain Archaea; phylum Thermoproteota; class Nitrososphaeria; order Nitrososphaerales; family Nitrosopumilaceae; genus Nitrosopumilus. The sequence goes on from JAJEHG010000033.1 coordinate 60,246, forward strand.
GACTGCGCAATCCTCGCGTGTATGGCGCGGGCCGCGTCCGATATGGTGCCCTCCACGTACTCGATGTCAACGTCGTACTTTCTCAGGGACCTGTCCTGGACTATGCGGCAGCGCCGCCGCGCGCCGGAGACGAACTTTGCCGCGTCCGACACGTTTCCGACCGTGGCGGAGAGCCCGATGCGGGTAAGGGGCCTCTTGGAGTTGAGCTCGAGCCTCTCCAAGCTCAGCGAGAGCTGCGAGCCCCGCTCGCTTGCAAGCAGCTCGTGCACCTCGTCTATCACGACCCATTCCAGACTGGCAAGGGCGGCGAGCATCTTCTCCTGGCTCAGCAGCACGACGAGCGTCTCGGGCGTGGTGATCATGACGTCAGGGGGGTTTTCGGCCATCTTCCGCCGGCGGCTCTGCGGGGTGTCCCCGTGCCTGACGCCGATCTCAAGCCCGCAGAGCTCCGCGTATCTTGAGATGCGCCGGAACACGTCGCGGTTGAGCGCCCGCAACGGGGTGATATACAGGGCGCGGATTCCCCCGCGGCCGTCACTGCCGGAATTACCAGACCTGAGAATGGAGAATATCGGTATCACCGAGCACTCCGTCTTGCCGGAGCCGGTGGGCGCGACTGCCAGGCAGTCGCGCTTTTGCAGTATGACCGGAGAGGCCTTTGACTGTATCTCAGTCAGGCTCTCGAACCCGAATTTTGCAAACGTCTCCTCAAGAAGAGCGTCGCGATCTCCTTCTTGCCCTGCCGGCCTTTGATTTTGGCTTGGTGGTGGTGGTGGTGGTTGCGGTTGTTGTTGTGGCGTCGGCGGCGGTGGCGTCGGCGGTTTCTGCCGCGTCCCCGGTGGCGCCTGTCTTCTCTGCCTTGGTTTCTGCGGCGGGGGGCGCAGCGGCGGCTGCTGTTGCTGCTTTTCTGCCCCTCCCTGCCGAGCCATCAATGGGACTGGAGCGCGCCCGCTCATATAGGATTGCCCCCACTATCCCGGCGGCAAACAGCACGATGCAGATAATCGGGATGTAATCAAATATGCCTGCCATGCCGTGCAGGCCGTGCCTACCGTTAAAAATCTTAAGCCCGCATGGTTTGGTGATTCCCACCACGGCCCGTACGCCTGTCTATTGTCCCCCTCTGCACTCTGGGCATCCTGCTGTAAATGTACACCGTGGGACTCGTCTCCTGCACGGCGCTCTCCCAGCGTATCACGTGTATGGAGTCCCCAAACGGTATCTTGAACGACGAGATCGCTACCTCGACCAGCCACCTCATGCGCAACCTAGCCTGTTGCTACGGATGTCACATGAAGACTAAAATTTGAACGGCCTTTGATGGCCTTGATGAAGGCGCATACCGTATTTTGGAAAGAAGATGACGCGTATGTGATAAAAGAGGTGTCCACAGGAGTCACCACACAGGGCGATACGATGGAAGAAGCGGTATCCAACATCAAAGAGGCCATAAGTCTTTATCTTGAAGAAAAGCCCGACGCAAGAAAATCTCTGGCCGGTATGAGCCTGGTTGGTGACATAAATGTCGAAATTCCCTAGATTGTCAGGGGCTGACCTGAGGCGGAAAACAAAAGGGTTTTCAAACGTATGAAATTGATCCGTAGTTAATAATGGGCTCTCGTGAATGTGGCCTTGGGAGGGAACAGCCGCCATGATACTATCACAATATACCTTGCTAACCTTACTGCGCGAGGGGCGCCGTCCGACTGCAACCGTTCAACCCCTCCAGACTGGCCCGCCTAGATCCGTCTTATCAGGTGTCAGAATTTTAGAATCCGTGTATGGTACGCAGGGGGGAGTGAGCGGTTGTTAATAGAAGACAGGATACAGCCCTCAGAGGAGCAGCGACAGATAATCGAGTCCAAGGGCAACTCCATCGTGGTGTCCAACCCCGGAACAGGAAAGACCACAACGCTGGCGCTCAAGGTCGTGCAGCTGCTGGAGGAGGGAGCCGACCCCGACGACATTGTATGCATTACGTTCACCAAAAAGGCAAAGAAAGAGATGTACGACGCGATCAACAGGCAGGGCAGGGACAAGTTTTCCGCCCATGTGAAAAAGGTCCACATACACACGTTTCACAGCTTCGCCTACGAGCGCCTTCTTGACTCGGGCCAGATAGACGAGATGGCAGTCGACGAGAACCGCATAAGATACTCGATATACAAGAGCTTCAAGGACAACAAGGCGTTCAATTATAGCAAAAAGTACGTAATAGACGAGATTGTGCCGGCCGCCACCAACGCAATCCAGTACATCAAGAGCTTTGGGGTGACGCCCGACAGGATAAGCATCCCGGAGGTGTCGGCGCGGCTAGAGCAGGACCACAAGGACTACATCGAAAAAAGCTCGTATACGATGGAAGAGATGCAGGCGCTTCTGAAGTACTTTGCTGCCGCATACAAGGACTACGAGGAGTCAAAGCAGGACGCGATAGACTATACCGACATGCTGAACAAGTTCCTCGAAAGGTTCGACGGGCCGCTGTTTAAGCACGCGCTGATCGACGAGATGCAGGACATGAACAAGATGGAGGCCGAGATTGCAAGGCGGGTGGCGGAGAACGTATTTCTCGTAGGCGATGAAAAGCAGGCCATATTCGGGTTTCAGGGGGGCTCGACAGAATACCTGAAGGGCTTTCAAAGGATATGCAAAAAGCTGCTGCTCTCGACCAACAGGCGCAGCACGAACCAGATCCTGGACTATGCAAAACAGTACTACCTTGACAGGGCGGGCCCCGACGAGGAGGCCAAGGGGGACCTTGAAAAGTTCAGATCCAACAAGTCGGGAGGGATGCCGCTGGTGATCTCAACCAAGGCACCCCACTTGAACATGCTAAGGCTGGTAAGGGAGAACCCCGGAAAAAGGATAGGGATACTGACGAGAAGCAACTACCAGATCGTGCGAATTTCCGAGCTTCTGGATGCGGAGAAGATACCGCACAAGACCACCGCGTCAAAAATCACTGCCGGCAAGGCAAAGGGGCACATCGTCAGCTTTCTTGAGGGGATGCTGTACGACGACGTGAAATACAAGATTCAGGCTGCCCTCACCGTCCTGTCCCCGTATCCGCTTGACGAGGCCCTTGAGCTTGCCAAGACCCTGGATGCGGACAGGGGGGAGGAGGGAAGGGACGGCCCCGGACTTGAAAAGCTGAAGAAGTGGGGGTGCGGTATGACGGCCGACGAGCTGGACGATCTCTTTGATAATACCATACTTCCCATATGCGTGGCGCACGGCCCCGGATGGTTCTCCACCGCGGTCTCGATAAAACAGAACATCGACCAGTACCTAACGTCTGACTTCCCCACGCGCGAGGGGCTGTTTGAATACCTTACCATAGGCGCTGAGCCGGGAGCCGGTGCGGAGGAGGAGGAGGAGGAGGAGGGCGGGAGATGGGAAGACAACAAGGCTGGCGCGGACAAGAAGGCAGGAGAGGGTGGCATAACGGTCAGCACGGTCCACAAGGCAAAGGGCCAAGAGTATGACGTGGTGATATACCTGCCAAGGGAGATCAGGGGCGGCAGGACAAAGTTCATCGACATAGTAAAGACGGCCATAATGCAGTCAGTAGGGATCGACATCAGCGGCGAGCTGGAGGGGGAGCAATCCAGGCTCCATTTTGTCGCGTTCACAAGAGCAAGGGAGAGGCTTGCAGTCATAACTAGCGACGGGGAGGACTTTGGCATAAAGGGCCTGTGCGAGCTGGTGGAGGATGAATCAACGGAGGAAGGAGAGACTGGTCCGACGGCGGCAGAAAAAGAGCAGGCAAGATTCAGGGAGGCGTATTCTATGTTCGTAGCAGGCAAGCTGGAGGAGTCGATGAGCCTGCTTGGCCGGGACGGCCGGGACGGCTGGATAGAGAAGCAGATTGCGGATTATTTCGAGGGTCTGGAGCGCCTCTCATACTCTGGCATCGCGGCCAAGCCGTCGGAGTTTCTGAAGAAAATATTCAAGATACCGCGCGCCGAGGACAAAGGCGCGGGATTCGGCCGCAACTTTCACAGGGCCATGTACGACGTACTCAGCGGCAAGCAGGACGCGGGGGGTGCGGCGAAGGATTACGGCGCGGACGGAGGCGATGAAGACGAGAGGATGAAGAAATCCATACAAAACGCGCTGGATGCAATAGAGAGGCTTGGATCCGAATACCGGAACCTCAAGGTGTATGCGCTTGAGAAAAAGATGGAGGTGCCCGTCAGCGACATGGCCAGATATGACGGAGATGACATACTGTTCAGCGGCCAGATCGACGCCATGTTCAGGCACGATTCCGGATACCTCGTCGTAGACTACAAGACGGACAGGACGGCAACGTATGCCAGTGACCACCGCAAGCAGCTGGCCGCATACAAGAGGATGCTATCTAGCGCGGAGGGCATACCGGAAGACGAGATTGACACGCACATCATATTTGCCTCCATGACGGGCAGCATCAACACGGGCAAGAACGACTACGAGGTATCCAAGACAAAGCGGGACGCCTACCCCAGGTTTGAAAAGGACCTGCAGAAGGTGCTCGAATGGAAGCAGGACAGCAGCAGGTTCGTAGACGACCTGCTGGAGGAGGACGCGGACATGGACAGCCCCTACGATGCAATTATGGAGAATCTGAAGAGATCAAGGACAGGTCGGACGAGATCATGACCAGTTTTGTGGCGATGGCGGCTCCATACTGCCATTTCCTCTTGCTGCTACGGCGTCGTCGCGTAATCATGGCAGATTGATGCCGCTACGGCTTGGATCAGAATCACGATCGAACGTTGTAATGCCGCCGGATTTTATCCTATATGAGAATTTTGCACCATAGATGTCTCGGCCGCTTCCTTTATGGTCATGCGCCGGCCCATAATTGCCAGCGTGGGCGCGGCCGTCACTTTTGTCGTTATAATTATCACCATGATTGTTGTTATCAGGATTGTTACGACGCAGGGAGTCCAACATGACGCACGACGCATTCCCGTAGAGTACCTTGTCGGCTGCGCGTGCAGCGGCGGCAGAATCCACCTCCCCCCTGGCCAGACGTATCCGGACGTGCGCAAACATGTCGACCTCGGCGGCCATGTTTTCCACCTCGACGTCGCCCGACGTCCTCACGACGTTTGACGTCATAACGGTCACGCCGCGGTGCACTGCAAGGCGGGCGAGGCTCCGCATGTATCCAAAGAACAGTCTGTTGCGCTCGCGAAGATCCCCGTACCTGCTGTACTCGTAGGAGAACAGATCAGTCAGGCTGTCAACCGCGACTAGGCCGAACCCCGCGGCGGGCCCGTGTTGCGTCTGTGGCTGCTGCAGCAGCAGTCTTGCAACCACGCCCGTCTGCTCGGCCACGCTCTGGACCCTGACAACAGATATCTTGCTGAGTATGGCCTCGGGACGCGCCGAGGTGCCCGCCATATCGAGTACGCGCTCGGGCCGGAACGTGCCTGCCGTGTCCACGAACAGGACTCTCTTGCCGCACGCGGCAAACCTGGCCGCAGCCTGCATCATAATCTGGGTCTTGCCCGTGCCGTGGCTGCCAAACACGTCCACTATGATGCCAGGCGGGACGCCGCCGCCCAGCATGCAGTCGACTGCGGCTATGCCGATCGGGACGCGCCGGATACTGGTGGGAGAGGCGGCAGCATCACAGCCGGGGCCGGCTACCCGCGGCGATCCTGCCGGGGCCGGTTCGGAACCCGCAGACGGGTCGGGCCGGCGCTCCATGCGCAGACAGGCGCGGCGCAGCACATAAGGCTTTTATTCAAGACATCGATGCTCAGATCGATAGATATTGTCCCAGACAAGCGCGGCAAAACGCCCCCTTACGGCCCTGCAGAAGAGCACGAAGAGGCGGGTCACGGTCCGGCTCAAGAACGAGGTCGAGTACAAGGGAAAGATGAGCAACATCGACGCGTACATGAACCTCATAATGACCGACGCGGAAGAGCGCCACGGCGGCAAGACGATAGCAAACTACGGCAGGGTCATCGTGAGGGGAAACAACGTCCTGTTCATAAAGATGGAAAACGAACTCTGATTATCATGACGATGATGATGATAATAACGGTGGCAAGACGGGGCGCGGCATGATGTCCGACAATGAGAACTTTCTGTTTACGTCCGAGTCGGTAACCGAGGGGCATCCCGACAAGATATGCGACAACGTCTCCGACGCGTTTCTGGACGAGTACCTGAGGCAGGACCCCGACTCCCGGGTCGCGATAGAGACGCTCGTAACCACGGACTTTGTCATGGTGTCCGGGGAGGTCACGTCAAAGGCGGCCCTTGACGGGCCCGCGCAAGAGAGGCTGACAAGGACGGTAATCAGGGAGATAGGATACGACGACGCGGACCTAAAGTTCGACGCCGACACGTGCGAGGTGAGGCTGATGCTACACTCCCAGAGCCCCGACATCAGCCGCGGCGTGGACGAAAAAGAGGGGGGCGAGCAGGGCGCAGGCGACCAGGGGATAATGTTCGGGTACGCCACAAACGAGACGCCCGAGATGATGCCCATGCCCATCCTGCTCTCGCACAAGCTGACCAGGATGCTGTCCCGGGTCAGGAGGGACGGCACGCTTCCGTGGGTCAGGCCCGACGGCAAGTCCCAGGTGTCCGTAAAGTACGAGGGCGGCAAGCCCGCGGGGATAACGGCGGTGGTCATATCCACGCAGCACTCGCCTGACGTGAGCCAGCAGGACATCAGGGAGGGGATCATATCCCGCGTGATCAAGCCCGTCCTGGGCGGCCTGTGGAACGACGACATCAAGGTGCACATAAACCCGACCGGCAGATTTGAGATCGGCGGGCCGCACGGCGACACGGGCCTTACCGGGCGCAAGATTATAGTGGACACGTACGGCGGCTTTGGCAGGCACGGCGGCGGTGCGTTCTCCGGCAAGGACCCCTCAAAGGTCGACAGGTCGGCCTGCTACATGTGCAGGTACATCGCAAAGAACGTCATAGCCGCCGGCATCGCGGACAGGTGCGAGGTGCAGCTGGCGTACGCGATAGGCGTGGCCGAGCCCGTGTCACTCTACGTCAACACGTTCGGGACCGGGAAGATGCCCGACGAGCGCATAACTGACATAGTAAGGGAGAACTTTGAGATGCGCCCCGCAGCCATAATATCACAGCTGAACCTGAAGAGGCCCATATACAGAAAGACCGCCGCGTACGGCCACTTTGGCAGGGAGGACGAACCCGAGTTCACGTGGGAGAGGACGGACAGGGCCGAGTCCCTACGGAATGCCGCCGGCCTCTAGCACGCGCAGCACGGACCTGGGCCTGACCCCGGTGGTCTCGACTAGCCTGTGGTAGTTTCCCGTGTGGCCGCCCGCTATTATCCCCAAGTCATCTACCCCGAACGGCGCCGACTCCGGGCTCCGAAGGGCTAGGGCGTACGTCTGCTCCATGGGTATGGGCCTAGCCGCGGCGCCCGCGTTGCCCGCCAGACCTGCCATGTAGTCATAGAACGGAATCCTGTCGGGGCCCACCAGATCAAGCGTGACGCCCCTCCCGGCTCCCTTGCGGGCGGCGGCGCCCCCGTCGGAACCGCCGCCTCCGGGGGCAGCAAGCCTGCGGACGGCCCACATGATGACGGACGCGGCGTCATCGACGTGTATCGGCTGTATGGGGCGCGGAGAGCCGTAGACGTCGACTGGCGGCCTGGTGCGGGCGGCGCCCGCCTTGCGCGCCGCCTTTTTGCACTGCTGCACGTACGCGTGCAGGTGATCCCCGCCTCCCACGATGTACGAGGGGCGGAGCACCACGTACCGGGTGCCGGAGTTCCTGACGGCCGACTCTGCGGCATACTTTGATGCTAGGTACGCAACCGGGGTCGACGGGGACGCCCCCAGCCCGCTCATGTGCACTATAGGGATGCCCGACTCCCGGCCCGCGAACGCGGCAAGGTCCGCCGGGGCCTCGACTGACGCATGGTACGGGTTCCTGGCCGACTGTCGCCCGGAGCCCGCCAAGTTTACCAAGACGTCTGAGTCCTTTAGCTGGGCCACAAAGTCCTCCAGGCCGGAGGAGCCTACCGCGCCAAGGTATCTGTCGGGCGCGCCGTTACGGTACGTCCCGTCGCGCGGGCCGGGGCGGGCATCAAGAAAATCGTATATGCGGTGGCCGGAGTACAGGCCGGCGAGTCCGGCCCGTGATACGGGCACGAGCTCCACGTTGGGATACCTGGAGGACGCGACGCGCTTCAGGTTGCGCCCCACGTATCCGGACGCTCCCATCACCGCGATCCTCTTCTTTCTCCTGGCCACGCCGTATCGCGCGGCGGCGATCTTAAACGTGTTATTTTTGTAGCCGGCGCGCGGCGGTTCGCGTCGGTGGCATGCCCGCTCGCAAACAGAATAATACGACGCGGCCGCATGCGCGCATGATGGGCGACGGCGAGGGCAACAAAGGGGGCCAGAGGACGGGCTATACCACCGGCAGCTGCGCCGCGGCGGCCGCCAGGGCGGCCCTGAGGGCCGTCATCACGCAGCAGGCGGCATCCGAAATAAGCGTCACGCTGCCGAGGGGCGGTTCCATCGCAATCCCGGTCAAGTCGTGCGAGTTTGGCGGGGACGGGGGCAGGTGCACGGTGATCAAGGACGGGGGAGACGACCCCGACGTCACGCACGGCGCCGAGATCATAGTGAACCTGTTGGTCACCGACAAGCCGGGCGCGATAGAGATAGGCGGCGGCGAGGGCGTCGGCACGGTAACAAAGCCCGGGCTGGGACTCGAGATAGGCAAGCCAGCAATCAACCCAGTCCCAAAGAAAATGATCACGCAGAACCTCACGGAGGAGGGGACAGCAGAGTTCTGGGCCGCGCACGGCGTAAGCGCCGTGATATCCGTGCCAAGGGGCAGGGAGCTTGGGCCCAGGACCGACAACCCGAGGCTCGGCATCATAGGCGGCATATCCATACTGGGCACCAGCGGGATCGTGATACCGTTCTCGACGGCGTCCTACGCGGCCTCCATCAGGCAGAGCCTGGACGTGGCGGCCGCCATGGGCGAACATACGGTAGTGCTGACCACCGGCGGGAGGAGCGAGGAGTTTGCAAGGCGCGCCATGCCAAAGATGCCGGACCACTGCTACGTACAGATGGGCGACTTTGTCGGGTATTCCGTGCGTGAGTGCGCAAAGAGGGCCGGGCAGTTTGAGAAGGCGTACGTGGTCGGGTTCATCGGAAAGCTTGCAAAGATGGCGACAGGCGTCAGGCAGACGCACGTAAAGGGCTCCAAGGTGGACATGAAGTTCCTTGCAGGCCTGGCAGAGGAGGCGGGCGCCCCGCCGGACGTCACAAGTGAAATACGCGGCGCAAACACCGCGCGGCACGTCGCGGAGATCATATCGGATTCGGAGTGCGCGCCCGGGTTCTTCGAGCTCGTGTGCAGAAACGTCCACAGGCACATGGCAGGGCACGCCCAGTCCGGGGACATCGCAATAGAGGTCGTACTGTTTGACTTTGAGGGCGCCGTACTGGCGAGGGCCGGGGGCGGCTAGCCGCGGGGGCAAGGTATTTTATAAAACGCGCCAGACCGGATACACATGCAGTCAGTAGCCATACTTGCCATAACAAAGCACGGCATATCCACGGGCCTCAGGCTGCTAGAGGCTAACCCGGGGTGGTCCCTGTACGCCCCGGAAAAGTTTGCAGGCGCGCATACAGACAAGGAGGGCATACGGTGGTATGCGGACGCCACATCAGCCAAGATTGCAGAGCTGTTCGCCAAATACGAGGGACTGGTCTGCATATTCTCGCTTGGCGCCACGATAAGGCTCGTCGCGCCGCACATGAAAAGCAAAAAGACCGACCCCGCCGTAGTGGTGGTCGACGAGTCGTCCAGCTTTGCCATCAGCGTGCTGTCCGGGCACATCGGCGGCGCCAACGAGCTGACAGAGTCCATAGCCGGGCGTCTGGGCGCGCAGGCCGTAATAACGACTGCAGCCGACGTAAAGAGGACCATAGCGGTGGACATGATAGGGCGTGACCGCGGCTGGGTCATAGAGGACGACTCTGCGGTGACCGCGGCCAGCGCGCACATGGTGAACGAGGAGAAGGTGGGCATATACCAGGACGCGGGCGATGCAGACTGGCACGGCGACAAGCCGCTGCCCGCAAACGTTACGGTATACGATACGCTTGAGGACCTGCGGGGATCGGACTCGAGGGCGCACCTGATAATATCGGACAGGGTGGACGCGGCGATGGCGTCGGACGCGGCGGCGTCGGTGGTGTACAGGCCCCCCAGCCTGACAGTCGGCGTGGGGCTGCACTATGACACGGCGTCAGGCACCATACTGGGCGGCATCAAAAAGACCTTTGAAAAGTACAACCTTGCCACGAAGAGCATATCCAGAATCGCGTCGATAAGAAAGCCTGCCGACGTGCCGGGGCTGCAGGAGGCAGCAGATGTCATGGGCGTGCCCCTCGTGCTGTACGACAGGGACGAGCTCTCAGAGATAGACGTGCCGAACCCGTCAGGCGTGGTGCAGAGGTTCGAGGGGACCCCCAGCGTGTCGGAGGCCGCGTGCATCAGGGCTGCAGGCGACGGCGGCAATGACAGTGATGGCAGCCGCAGCCCCCAGCTGGTGGTGGAAAAGCAGAAATTCCCGCCGGACCTGACCATAGCAGTGGCAAGATACCGACGGCAGCCGCAGCAGCAGCAGCAGCAGCAGCAACAAGGAGGCGGCGCGCCATGAAGCGCCGGGGCCTCCTGCTGATAGACAGGGGCAGCCGCGAGCGCGAGGCCTCCGAGGAGCTCGAGGAGATATGCGCCGGGATCATGAAGAGCGGCCAGTACGAGTTTGCCGAGTACTGCTTTCTGGAGGTGGAGCCGCCATACATAGAGGACGGCATGGCAAAGTGCCTCCGCGACGACAGGATAGACTCGCTTGTAATAGTCCCGTACTTTCTGTACCCGGGAAAAAAGGTCAAGAACGCCGTATCCGACGCCATAGCATACCAGAAGGACACCAAGGTCAAGCTGCTCGTCACGAGGGCCATGAGCATGCACCGCACGCTCATCGACATCGTGCAGAGCCGCGTATCGGCCGCCCTGAGGGAGAACGGCGTGTCCCTGCCGGATGAAGAGGTGGACGTGATGATAATAGGGCACGGCAGCGTGGATCCAAACGCGCAGAGGTCGATGGACTACATCGTGGACGGCCTGAAGGGAAGGTACCGCAACGTCAGCAGGTGCTGGCTTGAGATAGAGCAGCCGGACATATTCGCGGGAGTCAGAAAGTGCGAGTCAGACAACCCCGAGGCGCTGGCGGTCGTCTTTTACTTTCTGCACGAGGGGGCCCACGTAAAGACCGACATCAACAACGACCTGATGCCGGCCCTTGAAAAGTCGAGCATCCCAAACGCGTACATCACGAAACACATCGGGGCGGATCCGCGCATCATAGACCTGATACTGGAGAGGGCGGCAGAGGTGGCGGAGTCAGATGACGGTTAGCGGCAACGGCAACGGTGGCGGCGGACTGCAGACCAGCAGGGGCCAGGCAATCGAGGATGCCAGCATGCGCATCATAGAGGAGGAGATCAAAGACCACGGGTACTCCAAAACGGAGGAGTGGCACATCGTCAGGCGCGTCATACACGCGACCGCCGACTTTGACTTTGCCACCGAACAGAGAATCCTGTTCCACGAGGACGCCGTAGACGCCGGGGTGCGGGCGCTGCGGGAGGGGCGCGCCGTCATAGTGGACGTCAACGGGGTGATCGGCGGCATGAACAAGCAGAACCCCAAGGACTTTGGCAACCGCGTAATCTGCAACATATCGGACCCCGGAGTGGCCCAGAAGGCCAAGGAGGAGTCTCTTACCAGGTCGCAGGCAGCCATGCGCGCCGCGGCATCCGACATGGACGGCGGGATAGTCGCCATAGGAAACGCGCCCACCGCGCTCCGAGAGGTGCTGAGGATGGCAGGCGAGGGCGCGGCGAGGCCCGCCCTCGTAATCGGCATGCCGGTGGGATTCGTCGACGCGGCGGAGTCAAAGGCGGAGCTGGCACGACAAAACGAGGTTCCATACATTACGAACGCCGGAAGGAAGGGCGGGAGCCCCACCGCGTCCGCGATGATAAACGCGCTGTACAAGATCCTAAGGGGGCGCGGCTGAACCGCGCGCAGACTAGCAGCGTAGTATCCGTGACGGACAAGGGATCAGGAGCGCGGCCTGGAGCTAACGCAATTCACAACCTACTTTCATGCACCAGAGCATACGTAAGACTAGTAGTCTTTTTAACGCTGTCGAGGCCAATGGCATCATGAGCGCCACTGTACAAAGGAAGACATACTCGGTCGTAATAACCAAAGACGATGACGGGATCTTTGTTGGAAGATGTGACGAGCTGCATGCAAACTCACAAGGCAAGACATTTGGGAAGACCATGGAAAACATGAAAGAGGCAATAGGGCTTGCAACAGAGGAACTCGGGCGCACAACGAACTTTAACATGCTCATAATAGAACGATAGTGCCAAAACACCAAGATATCGTGCAATCAAATGACAACACATCTACAGAAGATAACACCGCACTGTGGGACCGTGATGGCAATCAGCGCCTGCGGTACTCGACGCAGCTTGCAACAAAGTTGGTTGCAAAGTCGGACACGTCAAAGTAGAGGTGCCCGTACGAGGCAAGCGTGTTGTACTCGACTAGGCCGTCATATCCGCGCATTATGCCCTCGCCGCTCCCGCCGTCGCCTTCCGTCTCGCGGTACATGCATGAGGCAAAGCGGGGGTCGGGCGGCACCCTGGACATCTCAGAGTAGTGGAACTCGTGGCCCCGAAAGCTGCGCTCCACGGGGCCCGTGATGGGCGTGCCCGGGGCTATAGAGCCCTTCGTATAGTGTATGACGGGGCGGCCCGTCATCGTTATGTCGGCGTCAAACAGCCCGACCATCCTGTGGCTTGAGTTGCGGCCAGACAGGATGTTCTTGGCAAGGTACATCAGCCCGCCGCACTCCGCGTACACGGGAGCGCCGTCCTCGGCCATATGTTTTACCGCCCTCTTCATGGAACGGTTCCGCTCGAGCGGCCCCGCAAGCACCTCCGGAAATCCGCCCCCGATGTACAGCGCGTCGCACTCGGGCAGCTCCCTGTCCGATACGGGGCTGAAGAATTTCAGGTGGGCGCCCTCGCGGCGCAGCGCGTCCAGGTTGTCACGGTAGTAAAAGTTGAACGAGGAGTCAAGCGCGACTGCTATGACGGGGCCCGCGGCGGCATCGTTTCGGGCTTTGCCGCCACCTCCCGAGGAAGCGGTCTTCTTGTAATGCGCTATGCGCTTCCTGCTTCTCAGCACGTGTTTGGACGCCTTGCGCGCGGCCGGCGGGCGCGGCACGGGCTTGGCAGAGCATGCTATCTTCAATATGTCATCCACGCACAGGTGCGGCGACATCGCATCGCATGCCTTGCAGAGCCTCTCCTCCAGTTCTGCCCTGTTCATGGTGGAGTGCAGTCCGAGGTGGCGCTCCTCAAGCTTGGCTGACTCGTCCCTGCGTACGCTGCCGACAAGCGGTATGCCCGCCTGGTCGAGCGCCTGGGCGCACATATCCCGGTGCCTGTCGCTGCCCAGCCTGTTGAGAATGACGCCCGCGATGCGCGAGTTCTTCTGGAACGCCCGGAACCCGAGGGCGGTCGCCGCCACTGAACGCGCCGCCCTTGACGCGTCTATGACAAGTATGACAGGCGAGCGCGTAAGTGTCGCTATGCTGTAGGTGCTCGCATAGTCCGAGTCGCCCCTGAGCCCGTCATAATACCCCATCACCCCCTCTATTACGGATATGTCCGAGCCGGCCGAGTGCCTTGCAAAGCTCTCCAGCGCCCCGCCGTTTCCCATCATCCACGAGTCCAGATTGCGGGCCTCGCCGTCTGCTGCGGCGCCGAGGTAGCCGGGATCGATGTAATCGGGACCCACCTTGAACGGGGCGACTGACAGCCCGCGCCTTCGAAGCTCGCGAATTATGCAGCACGTTATGGTGGTCTTGCCGACCCCGCTTGACGCGCCGGCTACGACCAGCCTGGGATTGTCCATGGCATGGAGCCGTTGCTGATTTAATAATGTCTTTCCGGTGTCATCGTCATGTCGGATGCGGAGAGCGGCGGGAGCGGCGGAGGGCTGGTCATCGTATACACGGGCGGGGGCAAGGGCAAGACGACCGCGGCCCTCGGGATGGCCCTGCGCGCGCTGGGCCACCGCAAGAGGGTGTGCATGGTACAGTTCATCAAGGGGTCGTGGAAGTACGGCGAGATGGAGTCATCAAAGATGCTCGAGCCCGGCTTCGAGATGATAGCTGCCGGCAAGGGGTTTGTCGGCATAATAGACGACAAGAGCCCCAGGGAGGACCACGAAAGGATTGCGGGGGAGGCGGTCAGGCTGGCGTCAGAAAAGGTGCGATCGGGCGCGTACGACATCGTCATACTGGACGAGATAAACTACGCGATAGACCTCGGGCTGGTGCCGGTGTCCGACGTGCTCAAGATGCTGGACGCCCGCCCGCCGGAAGTCTCCGTAGTGCTGACGGGAAACCGCGCCGCCGACCAGATAGTCGAGAGGGCCGACCTCGTCACCGAGATGAGGGAGATCAAGCACCCGTTCAAAAAGGGCATCAGGGCCAAAAAGGGGATCGACTTCTAGGCGCATGCCGCAGGCAGGAGGCAGGGCCGTCCGCGGCGCGTACCCGCAAAAGAGCGGTTGGGCAGACTGCAACTCGTGCAGCTTGCGGGACAAAAATAGATGCGCAGCCAACTACCAAGACCACGATAAGTGGATGCCGGCTGGGGAAATTCCGAAAAGCTGCGGAGCGTCACGGCTGCTGGGAGAGAAGGTCCTCCCACTCGTCCTCGTCTCCGACCTCATCAAGTAAAACCGTCTTGAACAGCTCAAACGTGACATAGTCCTTGTCCCTGTACTTTTCTACCATCCTGTTGTAAAAGTCAATAGCGCACCTCTCGGCGCTGATTACGTCCTCGATGACCTGCTTCAGGTTGCCCTGATCCTCCGGAGGCTTGCTGTAGCCGCACCCGCCGACCTCCGCCAGCTTTGCAAAGTCCATGACGGGCGCGCCGCCAAGCTCCATTATCCTGTTTGCAAACTTTTCTGCATGCAGGAGCTCGTCGGCAGACTGGGCCGTCAGGCGGGAGGTTATCGCGTCGGCGTTGATCCCGCTTACCCAGTGGGCGGCAAGCCAGTACTGGTAGTGCGCAAGCCACTCGTCGGCGTATGCCTTGTTGAGATCCGCGATCACCTCGTTTACGTCAATCTTCGAGGCGACGATCTCGGTTCCCTTTTTGCCCATAGCCACCCGTGGGGCGCATCCTGATTTAACTATTACCGAGTCTGGTTCCTGTGTTGTAGGAATTATGGCGTTTTGGATTCGAACAGGTCACCGCGGGACTCGGCGCCAAGGAAGAGATAACCAAAAAACCATCAAGAGTCAGACCCAGCATCTGGGTGCAACAGGATTAACAACAAGAGCCAATCCCGGGCGGTGGAGCAATGTCTTTTCAAGCACGGAATCGGATTTTCTGGGGGTATGACCACAAGTATGCCGCCGCCTGCACTACGGCAAGGCCGAATCTACTCAGACATGTAATTTTCGGTGCGCTCCATGCGCCATTGGAGAGACGGCGCCTAGAAGCTTGCATGCCGCCCGCGATGCTACCTGCCTGCCCGCACCCCCCTAGAAACCGTTTAATTCGAGGGGCCCGCACGCACCGCATGCATGCAGACGAGATGCCCGAGCAGGGCGAGATTGTCATGGCAACCGTCACAAAGGTGATGGACCACGGAGCCTACGTCTCGCTTGACGAGTACGACGGCATGCAGGGGTTCCTGCACATATCGGAGATCGCCCCGGGATGGATACGCTCCATAAACAAGCACGTCAGGAACGGGGAGAAGAAGGTGCTCTTGGTCAAAAAGGTCAACCCCCGCAGGGGCGACATAGACCTGTCGCTCAAGCAGATATCAAAGGACCAGAAAAAGCAAAAGATCCGGGAGGTCAAAAAGTACGAGAAGGGCAACACGCTGATGCAGAGCGTGCGCGAAAAGGCGGGACTGTCAGAGGACGACATATCGGACGTGGAGGACAAGATATACTCGAAGTTCGACTCCGTATATGACGCGTTCATCGAGGTGGGCCGCAGGGGGGGCTCCTCCGTCGGCGGCCTGGGGATCGACGGGGGCATAGTGAGCATGATGGAGGAGGTGGCCTCGAAGATAAAGCTGCCCTCAGTGGAGATCAGGGGCGTGATGGACATTGCCAGCAGCCGTCCGGACGGGGTGGAGGTGATCAGGAAGATACTGCTTGACGCGATACCGGACAGAAACGGCAGCAGCACTGAAAACGCGGAGATCACGTACCTGGGCGCCCCGAAGTACAGGCTGGCCGTCACGTCCGAGGACTTCAAGTCCGCGGAAAAGGTGCTAAAGCCCATCGTAACGGAGATACAGTCGAAGATAGAGAAGAAAAAAGGCACGTTCAGCTTTACAAGGGAAGAGTCAAAAAAGACCAGGGAGAACTGAGATGCGCTTTTTGCTGCGCAGGTGCACCTCATGCAACAGGTACACCCTCAAGGCGCGGTGCCCCGCGTGCGACGCGGACACGGAGTCGGCCCACCCGGCAAAGTACTCGCCCGATGACAAGTACGCCAGGTACAGGCTTGCGTCAAGGTACGCCGAGCGGGACGCAGATAACGGTGGTGGTGGCGACGGCGACGGGCCGCAGAAGACACAGTGAGCCTACAGGGACTCAGTCAGGAGAGTACCTGCCGCGCATCTCCGCCCTTGCCATAACGTGCGGCCTTATGGCCTGCTCCAGCTGCCGCTTTGTCGCGGACTCGCCCAGTTTGATCTCGGCGTCCAGCGCGTAGACCGCGAACACGTAGGTGTGCTCCGCGTCGGGAGGGGCGGGTCCCCCGTATCCGGTGCTGCCAAAGTCAGTCGTGCCCTGTACGGCGCCCGCCGGCGGCGCCGAACCTTCGCCGATCCGGGCCGTACCAGGCGGCATGTTCCACACTATCCAGTGCGACCACACCTTGCCTGCCGGCTTCATGGCATCCGGATCGTCCATTATGAGCGCCAAAGACTTGGCGCCCGCGGGTATGCCGGAAAACGACAGGGCGGGGCTGACGTTCTCGTTCTTGTAGCCGTGCCTCTTTGGAATCCGGCCGCCGTCCTCAAATGAATCGCTTGATATGGCCATGCCCATCATGCGCGCCATTGCGGGTATGCCAAGTTAAGGGTTTCCTTCCGGCCTGCCGCGGGTTACGGCTCCAGAACTATGCGGTCGTTTGAAAAAGACATTATCGAGCACCCGCAGTCCCGGAGCCGCCGCTTCAGCCCCCTGTCCATGGTGGCTATAATGCCGCCGCGCGCGGCCGCATGGGACAGTATCGCGTCGTCGGCAGTCGCCGCGCCGGTGTCCATCCGCACGGTCCGGAGTTCGCGTGCAAACTCTATGGTGCGCCGCGCGTCGTCACTCCTTGCGTCACCGCGCCGTAGTATGCGGTCCAGCTCGCCGAGCACTATACGCGGCACCACGAACGACACCTCGCCTATCTCGTCGCCTATACTGTCAATATTCCTGACCCGCGTGGTGGCCAAGTGCATCAGAAAGCTCGTGTCACATATCACGTCAGCCAACGGCGACCACACCCGCGCCGATCAGCCTCCACCTGTCTGCGATCCTCCTGCTGATTGCCACGTGCCCGCCCCCAAACGTGCACGCGGGGCGCTTGAGCTCCACCTCGATTCCGTCGTCCTTGGTACGCGCCCGCTTTACCTGCCCCGGGACCGGGGCGGTCCCGATGTTGAGCCTGAGCATCTCGCCGTTCTGGATGGGCTTTACCTGCACGTCCTCGGTGGTGCCGACTGCAGAATCAAACAGGCTCACGGACATTGCAAGCGAGGTGGTGTTCTCAGGCAGCGTGCCGGGGCGCCCTATCACCGAGCCGATAAACGAGTCGCTGCGCGTCATTGATGGGTCGAGCTTTGTGCCGATGGCCACGAGTCCGCCCGGCTTTACAGAGTCCACGGTTCCTGCCGCGGTCCCAAGCGACGTGATCTCGGTGACGAGCGGCTCGTACCCCGCGCCCCTGCCCTTTTCTGACGGTACGCCCGGCTTGATCTCTATCTCGTCGCCCACCTTAAAGACACCCTGAGTCAGGCTCCCGCCTATCACGCCGCCCTTGATCTTTTTGATGCCCGTTCCGGGGCGGTTCACGTCAAAGGAGCGCAGCACGTGCATCACGGCATCCTTCTTCTCGTCCCGCTCGGGCGTTGCAATGGTGGACTCTACTGCGCCTATGAGAGCGTCCACGTTCAGGGACGACTGGGCAGACACCGGGATTATGGGCGTGTCCTTCTCCTCTGCGCGGGTCTCCCCAAGAAACCTTGCAATGTCGTCGTGGCTTGCCATCGCCTCCTCGTACGTGAGCAGGTCGACCTTGTTCTGCACCACCACGATCTGGGTTATTCCAAGCGTCTGCAGAGCCAGCATGTGCTCCTTGGTCTGGGGCCTCGGGACCTGCTCGTTTGCGGCCACCAGCAGCAGGGCGCCGTCCATCAGGGCCGAGCCTGAGAGCATGTTGGCCATCAGGCTCTCGTGCCCCGGGCTGTCGACAAAGCTTACGACGCGCGTAAGCTCGCTGGTGCCTCCGCAGTTGCCGCAGGCAGGGGTGGTCGAGTACCCCAAGGGCTCCTCGCATGAGCCGCACTTGTAGAACGCCGCGTCGGAGTATCCGACGCGTATCGTAATGCCGCGCTTTAGCTCCTGGCTGTGCACGCTGGTCCACGAGCCGGTCAGCGCCTGTATCAGCGTGGTCTTGCCGTGGTCCACGTGCCCCGCCGTGCCGATGTTCACGCACGGCTGGTACCCGTACTTTTTGACGTACCAGTCAGGTAGCGTGTCGCGCCAGTGCATGAGCATAGTGCTGATCCGACGTATGTTAAGCTTGGTTTTGAAGCAGTAGATGGAATTTAAGCCCGCCAGCCCGGGCCGCCCGGATCAAACGGCATCCCTGCAATGCGATGGGAGACAAGTCCTGCCTCGTGCACGACAGACTGCAGCGTGATTTCTGCCGGGTCCGTCCCCTCCCCGCGGCG
>JAJEHG010000019.1 GCA_022823825.1 Nitrosopumilaceae archaeon
TGCCTCTTCCTGCCGTCCTTCCTGCTTCTTTTGGAAGCCATTGACGTGGCGGCTACAATATGATCAATAAGCTTTGCCACCGGGGCGCGTCATGATCTTTAAGCTTTTCGTGACTTTTGCGGGGAAAGTTGGACAGCGCCGCCCCTGTTTTTTTATATACAAACCGCCTCCCATCCCCGTAATAACATGTACATATTATGATATTCGCAGTCCCGCGTGGCGCGATCCTCCAAATATGTGGTTGGCGCGATATTTTTGGCCAAACGTTGCGGGGATTTTTGCCTAAATAATTAATATACCATTGTTTTCAACCACTTCGGGGAGCAGCAGTTTGGATAATTCACAGGTGGGTACGGGCATCAGCGTCATACGCAAGCGCAACGGGGAGATTACGGACTTTGACCAGAACAAGATCGCAAACGCCATCTACATGGCGCTCGCCGCGACCTCAAAGCCGGACCGCGATCTTGCCGCCACCCTGTCCGGGCACGTCGTCACAAAGCTGGCAGAGCAGGGCTTTACCAACACCATGCCGCCCTCCGTGGAGGACATACAGGACATGGTCGAGTCGACCCTGATAGACAAGGGGTACAGCGAGATTGCAAAGGCGTACATCGTGTACAGGCACGAGAGGCGCAAGGTGCGCAACGAGAAGATGAAGGTGCTGAACCTAAAGACGCTTGATCCCGTGTCAAAGGACTTCGACATCAGCTGCCTGCGGGTGCTGGCGTCGCGCTATCTGTTCCGCAACAACAAAAACGAGATCGTCGAGACGCCCACGCAGATGTTCGAGAGGGTGGCCATCCTGGTCGGGCTCGGAGACATGCTGTATGACTCGGAGCTGTTTGACAGGGCCGGCAGCTCGCACCAGGACGTGTCAGAGGCCGAGTCGTACCTGGACAAGCTGGACGCCTTTGACTGCAAGTTCAAGGTCGGGCAGTTCCACCTCAACAGGTGGCACTTCAGGGCCCTCATAAACCACTACGTGCATTTGGCAAGGAAGAACCAGATGAAGGCCAGCTTCAAGGAGCTGCTGACGATACTGGCCGGCAAGAGGCTTGACGCGTACGCGGACAAGATCCAAGAGTACTACAACCTGATGGTGTCGCAGGACTTTCTGCCAAACTCGCCGACCATGATGAACGCCGGCGGGCGGCTCGGGCAGCTGTCGGCGTGCTTTGTACTCGGAATGGACGACGACATGGAGCAAATAATGAAGTCGACGTCTGACGCCGCCATGATATTCAAGTCCGGCGGGGGCGTGGGCATAAACTACTCGGACCTGCGCCAGGAGGGCGACATAGTGGCGTCCACGTCCGGCGTGGCGTCCGGCCCCGTGTCCTTTATGAACATAATAAACAGCGTAACGGAGGTGGTAAAGCAGGGCGGCAAGCGCCGCGGGGCCAACATGGGCATAATGGAGGTGTGGCATCCGGACATTGAAAAGTTCATCACAAACAAGACCGAGCCCGGCGTGCTGGAGAACTTCAACGTGTCCGTCGGGATATGGGAGGACTTTTGGGAGGCGCTGGTGAACGACTCGGAGGAGGGCGGGGCCGGCGGCGCCTACATGCTGCGCAACCCCAAGAACAAAAAGCCCGTAAAGGAGGTGAGGGCGCACAACCTCATAGACATGATAGCCATGTCGGCGTGGAGGAGCGCCGAGCCGGGGCTGATATTCTTTGACCAGATAAACAAGTACAACGTGTTTGCAAAGGCGCGGCAGGGGCCCCTGCGGGCGACAAACCCGTGCGGCGAGCAGAGCCTGTACCCTTACGAGTCGTGCAACCTGGGATCGATAAACCTGGCCAACCTGGTCAAAAAGCAGGCCGACGGCTCGTACGAGTTTGACTGGCAGCGGTACGAGGAGGTGATCCGGAAGACCACTAGGTTCCTTGACAACGTGATTGACGTGAACCTGTACCCGGTGCCCGAGATCGACGAGGCCTCCAAGGAGTCGAGGCGCATAGGGCTCGGCGTGATGGGCGTGGCAGACCTGCTCTACAAGCTGCGCATACCGTACAACTCGCAGGAGGGATACGACTTGCAGTCCCGGCTGTCAGAGGCCCTCACGTACTATTCGATGGACGAGAGCGTGGCGCTTGCCAGGTCAAGGGGCGCGTTCCCGCTCTGCTCAAAGTCCGAGTATCCGGAGGGCCGTATACCCGTCGCCGGGTATTACGAGCTGCCAGCGGACCGGCATTCCTGCGAGTGGGACGCGCTCGTATCGAACATCAGGCAGTACGGCATACGCAACGTGCTGACCACCACTGTGGCCCCCACCGGCACGCTGTCGATGATTGCAAACTGCTCAAACGGCATGGAGCCCGCGTTCGCCCTGGTCTTTGAGAAGCGGGTGACGGTGGGCAAGTTCTTTTACACCAACGAGGTTGTAAAGCGGGCCCTCATGGAGGAGGGGCTGTACTCGGACGAGATCATAGAAAAGATTGCCGACAACTACGGGTCGCTGCGCGGAATCCCGGAGATTCCGCAGTGGATGCAGGACGTGTTTGTCACGGCGATGGACATACACTGGGCAGACCACCTGATGGCCCAGTCCGTGTGGCAGAACTGGATCGGCAACGCGATCGCAAAGACGATAAACATGCCGTACGACGTCACCGCCGAGGACGTAAAGGCCGCCTACCTGCTTGCGCACGAGATGGGGCTCAAGGGAATCACCGTGTACCGGGACGGCTCGAGGCAAAAGCAGGTGCTGCACATGACAAGCGAGAATGCGGAGAAGACCTTTGAGGTGAGGCCGAGCCGGTGGGTGACGGACTTTGTGCGCTCCAATATAACCAACCATTACATATCCGGGCAGGTCGACGCGGCGCTCGCGATAAAGCCGCACGACGCGGAGATAGTCGCGTCTGGATCCGACCCGGACTCCGCCCCGCAGGCGCCCGGACACGGGGACATACCCGAGGAGCAGCTCTGCCCCACCTGCAAGAACGGGCTCGTGTTTGTAGAGGGGTGCTGCATCTGCATAGAGTGCGGGTACAGCGGCTGCACGTCGGGTTGAACGCGTACGTCTGGCCGCCGCGGCTGTCGCCACGCGCGTCAGGAACATTTTCACGAGATGCCGCCGCGGCTACCGCCTGCGCAATTGCACGGGAGGCGTCCGCATGATATCGCTGGTTATTGCAGAGTCGGCCCTGGAGATGGTGCCCCCCGAACTGTACGGGCACCCTGCAGTCAGGTCGCATGCGCGCCGGACGCGCGGCGGGAGGCGTCCGCACATGCTGCTTGACAACTCCTGGCACTATGCCGCCATGAAAGGCATGCCGGATGCCGCACGACGCGGCAGGCCCGACCTAGTGCACCTGGCGCTGGTTACGGCTACGTCGGCCCCCCTGTACCGCATACGCCGCGCCCTCGAGGTGTACGTGCATACCGCGGACGGCTGCGTGATCAGCCTGGGTCCTGACGTGCGCATTCCAAAGTCATACCACAGGTTTGCCGGACTGGTCGAGACGCTGTATGAGACCGGCGTGATCGAGGCGACGGCAACGATGACGACGACGCGCGGCAGTCCCAAAGGCGCAGGTTGCCGACCCGACGACGACGACGGCAACAACCCTGTACGTCACAGCGGCAACGACGGCGCGCCTGCACGGGAGAAGACCACACTGATGCGTCTTGAGCGCAACAGCACCTTTGCCGATCTGGTGCGCGCCAAAAAGTTCTCAAAAGTGGTGGGACTCTCCTCCCTTGGGACCCTTCCAGACTCGCCCCGCCCCTACGAGTACGTGGCGCAGCGCGTACCGGACGGCGCCGCCATCGTGATCGGCGGCTTCCAAAAGGGGCATTTCTCCGACGGGACAAGCGGGCACCTTGACGAGGTGTATGCTGTTGACACGTCGCCGCTAGAGGCCCATGTGGTGATCGCGCGCGTCCTGTACGAGTATGAAAAAAAGCCATTTATGTAAGACGACTGCCTGCCTGCATGTCGCAGTCATCGTATAGCCTGGTTAGTATTCGGGGTTTCCAACCCCGTAACGCGGGTTCGAATCCCGCTGACTGCACCACCTGCAGATCCCAATGCCTCGTTTCCACGCCGGCATGCCGACGGCATGCAGCCTGGGAGTAACTTGCATTCTGCCGCCTGATGGCCTTCCTAGGGCACCCCGTGGCGGCCCTGAACTACAGACGCCCCGTGCCTGCCGCGGGCCGGATACGGTGCGGCACCGTGCGTCGGGGGGTTTGCCCGCTGCAGGCGCAAAGAATTTCTTGCTGTCGTACCCCCCACTGTCATGGGCCGGAAGAACACAGTGCGCCGCAGGGCAGTCATATTGGAGCGCATGGAGATGCTGATGGCAAGCGCCTCGTCAATAGCCGGCACGGATCCCTCCCTTGCATACAGGCAGGCGTCAGTCGCGCGCAGGCTGTGCTCCAAGCACCGTGTCCGCATGCCGTACCATCTCCGCATGATGTTCTGCCGCAGGTGCAAGTCGCTTATAGTGCCCGGCGTCTCGTCGCGCGTAAGGATAGGGGGCTCTAGCATTCGCTCCATAAGGACGACGTGCGGCTTTTGCGGGTTCGTATACCGCAAGATACTGCCGTCTCCACCGCCGTCATCCTGACCCTGCCGCAGTTGCGCGGAATTGCTCCCCACACAGCGTGTCCCGCCCACGCGCCCGGCCGGGCATGCGGGCTTCAAGGGTTTATAAAACGACATCCAAGCTTTCTTCAACATGGCCAAGGTGTACGACGTGCCCGCCGACGTGCTGGTCGAGAGGCTCACTGAGATACTCCGAAAGGAGGGCGTTGAGGCGCCCGCATGGGTTCCGTTCGTAAAGACGGGCGCGCATGCAGACAAGCCCCCGCAGAACAGGGATTGGTGGCACGTCCGGTGCGCCTCCATACTGCGCAAGGTATACCTCCACGGCCCCATAGGGATTAACGGACTGCGTAGCGAGTACGGGGGAGGCAAGCCGTCCGGATACGGCGCGGCACACCACCGCTATGCAGGGGGTGCGATTATACGGAACGCGATACACGAACTGGAAAAGCTTGGATACGTCCAAAAGTCGGGACGGCACGGCAGGGTTGTATCAAAGACCGGTATGAAGAAGCTTGACGTGCTTGCAACTGAGATACTGCGCGAAATGTCGAAAGAGGCGCCTCATCTAAAGATATATGCCTAGATCATACCAGCGGATCTGAAATGGGCTTTAGGGAACCTGACGAATTTGGCGGTGGAAATCCTAGCGGCAACGCCGATGATGGCCGGGGCGCAGGCGCACCCGATGCCGGGGCCGAACTTGCAGCGCAAAAGGAGCAGCTGCTCAGGCAGATACTGACGCCTGAGGCCAGGATGAGGTTAGGCAACATCAGAATGGTAAAACCTGATCTTGCAGGCGTGGTGGAGCAGCAGCTCATCGCCCTGGCCACCCAGGGACGCATACAGTCCAGGCTCACCGACGAGCAGCTCCGGCAGATGCTATCGTCAATACAGCAGCCCAGGCGTGATTTCAAGATAAACCGGATCTGACACATACGCATACCCAGCCGTTCTGCGTGCGTATTGAATACGGATACGGTTCCCGCCCGCGGGATCCGGGGGTCGTGCCGCCATGGGTGAGTTCTGGGGGGCACTGTTCCACCATCGGGCATACCCGGGTTTGGTATCGCGTGCGCACAAACCCGGGATCCGGCAGTCCCAGCATGGTTGCAGCCGGACTGCATTCGTGCTGACAGTGCGGACTAGCCCATTGAAAGGTGTGCCTGCCGTCCTGCGTCTTTGGATTTCGCAGGCAGAAAACCCGTGCTAACGATATTAATATTTATGAATATTTATATTCGAATCTCTTGGCCTCTTGAATATGGGCATCTTTGAGCAGCGCACCAAGGTTCTCCAGATATCGCTCTTGTCAATCTTCTCGGCGTTCGTAGTCGAGCTTGTATTCGGGATAATCTCAAACAGCCTGGCCCTGATTACGGACAGCATCCACGCACTCATGGACTCCGCCACCACCGTAATCCTGCTGATCGCCGCCCGGATCGCGATGAGGCCCGCCACCACAGGGCACACGTACGGGTACGGCAAGATGGAGCCGCTGGGCGGCTTTGTGGGCGGCATATCGATACTGCTGCTTGCCTGCTTTTTCATATACGAGTCGGCCGTACACCTGACAGGCCCCGCACCGGAGGTCCTGCCGAGCCTGATAGGGCTTGTCGGGGGACTGTACACGATCGGCGTTGACTTTGTACGCATTGCAATACTGAGAAAGGCACTGAGGGGACTCGGGGGGCACACCCTGAGGGCCGACCTGTACCACGCCTTTATGGATGCGGGCTCCACGATGGTGGCCATAATCGGAATCATCCTGGCGTCCCTTGGCTACTACTATATGGACTTTGTAGCGGCGCTCGTGTTGGGCGTACTGCTGGTAATAATCAGTGTGAAACTGATACACAAGACTGCGCTCGACCTGACGGACGCCATACCTCCAAAGCTCGTGTCGGACATCACGGAGATAGTATTAGCCGTCCCGGGCGTGCTCCGTGTGGGCTATGTGTTCTTGCGCCGCTCCGGCGACACGCTGTTCGCCGACGTGCTTATCTCAGTGCGCGGCGATGCCAACTTTGACTCGGTCTCCAAAATCAATCAGAGCGTCGAGGCTGCAATAAAGGACCACCTAGTTGACAAGCCTAACGACGATGACCATGACCACGAGCACGACCATGACCACGAGCACGACCATGACCACGAGCACGACCATGACCACGAGCACGACCATGACCACGAGCACGACCATGACCACGAGCACGGCCATGACGAGGAGCACGAGCGTGACCACG
>JAJEHG010000055.1 GCA_022823825.1 Nitrosopumilaceae archaeon
CTCGTCGCGCGCAGCCAAAAACCGAGGACCTGCCGCCGGGCATGCCACAATTGCGGCAGAAACGGGCCCGCCCGCCGCCCAAGGCCCCTCTAAATGTCCACAAAATCAGGGCGGAACCTGCAAGAGTTGGACAGCGCCGCCCCGGCACGCCCCTCGCGCGCTCACCTGCGAACGGGGCCGTCAAAGGCAGGCGGGCAAGCAGGCCAGGGCGCACGCGCCCACGGCCGTCCGGGGCGATCCAGAACCGCCACCCGCATCCGAGAAAACGCCCGCCTCCCTCTTCCGCCCTCAAAGTATGACAACGCGCACGTTTTCAATCAGAGTTGATCTCAAGATATAAAAAGTGGATTTCCGCGACGGCAGGCATGGCGATACAGGCGACGTCAAAGGGCAACATGCCCGTCGTACTCCTAAAGGAGGGCGGCACCGAGACCAAGGGCAGGGACGCGCAAAAGAACAACATTGCGGCGTCAAAGATAATCTCGGAGATAGTGCACTCCAGCCTCGGCCCGCGCGGCATGGACAAGATGCTGGTAGACTCGCTTGGGGACGTTACGATAACAAACGACGGGGCGACCATCCTAAAGGAGATCGACGTGCAGCACCCGGCGGCCAAGATGCTTGTAGAGATATCCAAGACCACCGACAACGAGGTGGGCGACGGCACCACCTCCGCGGTCGTTCTAGCCGGCGCACTGCTTGAGAACGCCGAGTCACTCTTGGATCAGAACGTCCACCCCACGATTATAGTGGACGGATACCGCAGGGCGGGCAAGCAGGCCGAGGAATTCCTCAGGGAGATTGCAGAACCGGTCACGCCCGATGACAGGGACGTCCTGACGAAGATTGCAAAGACGTCCATGCAGACAAAGCTCGTGCGCAAGGACTCGGATCAGATTGCCGGGATAATAGTGGACGCGGTACTTACGGTCTCCGAGAAGAGCGGCGACGATTACGACGTCGACATAGACGACATAAAGGTAGAGAAGAAGGCGGGCGGCTCCATAAAGGACTCGTCGATAGTACGTGGAATCGTCTTGGACAAGGAGATTGTACACGGCGGAATGCCAAAGGACGTCTCGGACGCCAAGATCGCGCTCCTCAACACGGCGCTTGAGATCAGCAAGACCGAGACGGACGCCAAGATCAACATATCCGATCCGCAGCAGCTAAAGTCCTTCCTTGACGAGGAGAACAACATGCTAAAGTCGATGGTCGACAAGGTGACCGGCACCGGGGCCAACGTGGTTTTGTGCCAGAAGGGAATAGACGAGATGGCGCAGCACTATCTGGCAAAGGCCGGGATAATCGCCGTCAGGCGCATAAAGGAGAGCGACCTTACAAAGCTCTCAAGGGCCACCGGCGGCAGGGTGGTTACGAACCTTGACGATCTGTCAGCAGACGATCTGGGCGCGGCCTCGCTGGTGGAGGAGAGAAAGATAGAAGAGGACAAGTGGGTCTTTGTAGAGGGGTGCAAGAACCCGAAATCCGTTACGCTGCTCCTGCGCGGGGGCTCGCAGAGGGTCGTCGACGAGGCGGAGCGCTCTGTCCATGACGCGCTGATGGTAGTCAGGGACGTCATACTGAACCCGTCCGTGGTGGCAGGCGGAGGCTCGCCTGAGACCTTTGCGGCCACAAAGCTCCGGAGCTGGGCAAAGTCCCTGGAGGGCAGGGAGCAGCTTGCCGCAGAAAAGTTTGCCGACTCCCTCGAGTCGCTTCCGCTTACCCTTGCAGAGAACGCCGGGATGGACCCGATAGACACGCTGACGCTCCTGCGCTCAAAGCAGCAGCGCGGCGAGAGCTGGACAGGCATTGACGTGATGGAGGCGAGGATCGCAAGCATGAAGAACAGCGAGATAATCGAGCCCCTTTCAGTAAAGCTGCAGGTGACGTCGTCTGCAACGGAGGCCGCCTGCATGATTCTCAGGATTGATGACGTCATCGCCACGCAAAAGTCCGCCGGCGGACCCCCGGGAGGCGGAGGGGAAGGCGGAATGCCCGGAATGGGCGGCGGCATGGGTGGCATGGGCGGAATGCCCGGAATGGGCGGCGGCATGCCCGATATGGGCGGAATGATGTAGCGCCGCACCTGGCGGCTCAAGGTTTATTTGATTAGCTCAGGACCAACCTGACGATGGCACTTGAGAAAGGCACCCTCCTGATGGGCGGCTTCAAGTATGTGTACATTATAATCTTCTTCATGTTCCTTGCCGGCTTTTTCCACCCGCTGATAACCAACACCAGTTTTGACATCGTGGTGATCGGGGTGCTGGTTCTCCTGCTGGGCCTCGCCGGCGGCATACTGCTGCACAGGTCGGCCACCGACGGCGGCGGCGGAAGGAAGGGCGCTATGCTCGGGGCCGGCTTTGGCCTGATGGCCATATCCGCGCTGGGAATCTACTACATGACCGGCAGGGTCTGACGGGCGGACGCCGCGCGGACCTAGACGTCGAAGTACAGGTAAAACTCGTGCGGATGCGGCCTGATCGATATCTCGCGCTGGTCCCTCCTCTCCAGCTCTATCACCTTGTCTATCACGTCGTCCGTGTATATGGAAAGCAGGAACTTTCTGTCGCTTTCAAGCTCGTTGAGCGCGTCGCCCAGGCTCTTTGGCAGCACGTCGATTCCGCGCTTTGCCCTGTCTGAGCGCGTCATCTTGAATATGTCGTCGTGTATCTGGTCGCCGGGCTCTATCTTCTTCTTGACGCCGTCCATGCCGGCCGCCGTTATGGCGGCGAACACCAGGTACGGGTTTGAGGACGGGTCGGGCGCCCTGAACTCTAGGCGCTTTAGGTGGGCATACTGCTTGCCAGTCAGGTGCCTCGGGACCCTGACTATCGCCGAGCGGTTCCCCGAACTCCACGCGATATATGCGGGCGCCTCGTAGCCGGGCACGAGCCTGTGGTACGAGTTCGTGGTGGGGTTGCAGATGGCGGAGAGCGCCTTTGCGTGCTCTATGACGCCGCCGCAAAAGTAGCGCGCGGTCTGGCTCAGCTCGTCCTCGCTGTCCGGGTCGTAGAACATGTTCCTGTCCTTCTTCCAGAGGCTGACGTTGACGTGCATTCCGCTGCCCGAGTCCATCGCAATGGGCTTGGGCATCATGGTGGCCACCTTGCCGTACTTTTGCGCAATGTTCCTGATTACATACTTGTATGACTGCGCGGCGTCGGCCGCGTTTGTCAGGTGATCGTACCTGATGTCGATCTCGCACTGGCCCGCCGTCGCGACCTCGTGGTGGTGGTTGTCGCACAGTATCCCAAAGTTGTTCTGCAGTATGTTCACGCACTCGTTCCGGTATGGCGTAAGCGTGTCAGACGGGGTGCTCGGATAGTACCCCTCTTGGAGCCCCATCGGATACCCGTCGCCCTCCTGGCTCCACGGGGCCTCCTTGGACTCTATGGAGTATGACTGGCCCTTGTACGGCGTGAGCACGTCCCAGTGCACCTTGTCAAAGACAAAGAACTCCACCTCGGGGCCCCACGTCGAATAGTCAAAGCCTTGGGACTTGATGTACTCCTCGGCCTTTTGCGCGATTCCCCTGGGGTCCCGCGAGAGCCTGCCGCGGTCGCCCCCCCAGTATACGTCGCACAGCAGGCGCGCCGTCTTGTTCTCCGTCATCCACGGGATTATGGCAAACGTGTTGGGATCCGGCTTTAGCAGCAGGTCCGAGTCGTCGATGCTGGTGAACCCTATTATCGACGAGCCGTCGAGCTTTGGCAGGCCGTCCCTCATCTGCTCCGGCGTGAAGGTGGCGGCCGATATGGTGGTGTGGTGGAAGTGTCCGGTCAGGCCGGTGAACTGCAGGTCGATGAACTGTATGTTTTCGTGCTGTATCCTTGAGAAGACCTCGTCGGGTGAAAACTGAACCTGTATCGCCTTACCGTGACTGACTCTGTATGGCATATCTCTGCGCTTCAACCAAACACAAATAGAACCATCATTTAAGGTTTGGTAAGTAGTAACTGCAATGTCCGGTTCCCCCACCCCCACCCCCACCTCCCCCGATCCCGCGCCTCTGGACATGGACGCGCAGACCCGGCTTGGCAAGCTGTACCACATGGTGCTGCGCGAGGTGGAGGACGAGTCGGCCCTCACCGAGATTGACTCGGGACTGTACAGGGAGATGTCCGAGTTCATAGGAAACCTGTCGCGGCAGGAGTATGCCGGGGTGGAGGACGAGGTCAAAGACCAGGCCATAGCAGTCTCGTCCGGGCTGGTCTCCATGTTGCTGAGGACGAGACTTGAGAAGGCCTCCAAGCTCAGGGCCGCGTCCGGCACCGAGGAGGCCTCGTATGTGATGCAGCGGCTGCTTGACGAGGAAAAATACATTCTGGACTCCGAGGAGGAGCGCGACGAGCGCCGGGAGATCATACTGTCTGCGACCAAGAGCGGCAGGTCCAAGCTCCTCGAGTCGATATCCGAGAGGCACAAGGCAGACAGGATCGTAGTCAGGCTCCTCAAGGACGTGGAGCAGATGGTGGGGGCGGACATGAACATGTACGGGCCGTTCAGGGCCGAGGACATCGCGACCATTCCGCACGAGAACGCGCAGGCCCTGATATCCGAGAGGTCGGCCGCGCGGGTGCGCTGGGAGGACTAGCCGTCACATAGGTAGAAATTACAAGCGCGCCCAGCGTACTGCATGTCGCACACGGGAGTCGACGTGATCGATTTTCTGTTTTACACGATATATCCGGTGATCGGGCTCCTTGCCATAGAGGGGCTGGCCAGGCTCGTGCGCGCCCCGAAGTGGTCCAAGCTCTGGGCGCAGGCGGCCCTCTCAATCGGTTTTGGCGTGTACTACTGGTTCGTGCTGCCGGCGCCCCAGAACTTTCCGATGACCGCGCTCGTCCTGTTTGCGCTCGCCGCGGCCCTCATATACCAAGGAAAGCGCGCAATGATATCGCCTGACAAGAGCCCGTACTAGCCGGCTGGCTTCTTCGGCGCGCCTGCCCGCGGCCTCCGTCAGAACCGCCCGAATATGCGCCTGAACACGCTTGGCTTGCCGCGGCCGCCGTCCCGTATCACGCCCTTCTCCCCGAACCTCCTTGCCCTTATCTGGCTGAGCTTTACGCAGCGGTGTTCCTCGGGCAGCCTGTGTTCGGCGCAGAACGGATCCTTGCAGTAGTTGCACTGGAACGGCATGTCAGTCAAGTCCCCGCAGTAGGCGCAGTTCTCCGCGTTCATGACACCTGTATGACGCAACGGCTGTTAATCAAGTTTTAGTAGCGTGGTGTCATGGACGCGCCGTACACCAGTGACGTCCGGCGGTGGTGGCGGCGACAATGGTATTGTGACACGATGGTTGTGACACGATGGTTGTGACACGATGGTTGTGACACGATGGTTGTGACACGATGGTTGTGACACGGCGATTGCAGCGACGACGACGCTTCTAAAGATTTTTAGCCGCCCGCGGCCCGCCGGCCCCGTATGATAAAGGACAAGGTCGCTATTGTAACGGGCGCCAGCAGCGGGATCGGGCTTGCCACCGCGCTTGCCCTCTCAAGGGCGGGCGCCAGAGT
>JAJEHG010000028.1 GCA_022823825.1 Nitrosopumilaceae archaeon
CTCGTCGCGCGCAGCCAAAAACCGAGGACCTGCCGCCGGGCATGCCACAATTGCGGCAGAAACGGGCCCGCCCGCCGCCCAAGGCCCCTCTAAATGTCCACAAAATCAGGGCGGAACCTGCAAGAGTTGGACAGCGCCACCTACTTTTAGTAGTTTCACCTACTTTTAGTAGTTTCACCTACTTTTAGTGGTTCAACTACCTTACATACCCCACATCACGCGCACGTTTGCCCGCCCTTTCAACAGATATGATGCGTCACAATCATGGCCATTCCTCCAGAGATGGTCAGGCTGCCGGATTGGGACGCGCCGGACGCGTACGTGCTGCCCAGTGTGGCGCCCGGTGGGCGAACGGTACGGATCGAGTGTGCGGCGCCCATGCCGGATGCCCAGAAGCCGAACGTGACGCCCGCTGCCGCCCCCTATCGGAAGGCCTGTAGAGACCGGGCGCGGGAGCGCGACGGACTTTACGGCTGGAAACCGGCGCCGCCGAACAGAACGGATGACCCGAAGTCAGACCATGATAGCGATTCAGAATGACGCGGGACGGCCTTCTAGACATGATGGTGCAGCTGCTGGGGCTGATGCCCCCGAGGCTGTCCGGGAACCAAATATGACGCCCGCGGTGTCCCAAAACCGGAGGTTGGAGTGCGGAGGACCGACCAGCCAGCCAGCCAGCCCCTGCCGAGTATAACGTGAGCGGCCTTGCCATATACGATGGTTCTGGCGGATACGGCCGGGAGCCGGTGGGAAGCCGTATTCAGACACTGGCGGCCGCGGCCTATGAAAGCCAATGAAAACCGGTGAGCTCCCGAACGCCGGCCGATGATCCTCCGTATGCGGTTCTCGACTCTCGTCCGCGCCTGCCAGAATGCGGGAATGTCGGACAATATTTTATAAAATTATACGAGTCCATATTGCCGACAGGGGAATTAGGGGGTAACAATATCAATTTGCTATTTGCCCGTTCTAGGCACGATTTTTCACACATTTCGGGTCGGCGGCGTCGGTGCCCAGAAATTAAGGGGTAACAATATCAATTCCGGGCCGCCGCCATCACCGCTTGTCTGGGAATTAAGGGGTAACAATATCAATTTGCTATTCGCCCCGCCGCCGTCTGGGAATTAAGGGGTAACAATATCAATTTGCTATTCGCCCCGCCGCCGTCTGGGAATTAAGGGGTAACAATATCAATTTGCTATTCGCCCCACACCACCTGCATCCATAACCTAGCTTGATTGAAACGCGGCGCGACAAGTTGGGTGCTACACCGGCCGGATGGCGCCGCGGCGACGGCGCACCACCACACCACACCACACCACACCGCGCTTTTGGAGCCCTTTTAACAAACGTGATATCTAACACACATGACAGACGGCAAAGTCCTCCAGACACCAGTATGATTGTGGCGGTTGGACGCAGCATGTCGCGCATCATGCGGCACATCATAACGGTATGAAACAGCGCGGAACAAAAAGGGCGCGCGCATTGCAGACTCATGTGGTCGTACTGCAGGCGCCCATTACTCCCGATCCCCCTCCACCGCCGAGAGGCCGTCACGCTTCCCAAAAATTATAAGGTGGAAAATAAAGTTGTACTCTGAGCCTATTAATGCAATCATTGGCGTCGCCACGCCTCTACTTTTTCTCATCACAGTCTTCATTCCTCTTGTCCATACGCAGGCCCGTGAAAACCAAATGCCACCCAAACAATGTGACAATGAGGGTTCAGAGCAAAGCCCACACCTCACTGAACCAGATGGGTGGACTGCCCTCGTTTCTCATCATTCTTGGCGCAGGTACCGGCCTCTTGCAGGAGCAAGGATGGCCGTAGCCGTAGCCGCCCCGGTGCCTGTCCCGAACCTGATGGGAACGTCTTTGTTCCCGTTAGAGCCCAAGCAGGTAGGCGAGTCCCTCAGACGCTTTCAGATCCCTCGGATGCAATCCAAGAGCCTCGGATACGCTTCAGGCTCCCCACGCGTGCAGAACCGCCCTAACGCCGCGGGTTCCGCCCAGATTCGCGACTAGCGGCCGTCCGCTTCTGCCCGGCTCGATCCAGGCTGCTTGGATGAACCAGAAAAAGACACAATATGGGTACGAATCCTCTGGTGGAAAGCATATTCTCGGGACGCGAGCATCTGACCGGATTTTCATGCAGGGTCCAGTATGGCTGTGGCGGTTGGATGTAGCATGTCGCGCAGCATGCGGTACATCATAACGGATGAAACGGCACGGGACGAAAAGGCCACGCTCATTGCAAACTCATGCAGTTGTACTGCAGGCGCTCACCACTCCTGGTCCCCCTCCACCGCCGAGAGGCTGTCACGCCTCTCAAAAATTATAAGGTGGGGGAATGAAGACACGCTCAGAGCCTATTAAACTCGTCATTGGCGTCCCCGCGCCTCTGATTTTTTCTCATCACCGTCTTTCTTCCTCTTGTCCATGCGCAGGCCCGTGAAAACCAACATGCCACCCAAACAATGTGACAAGGAGGGTTCAGAGCAAAGCCCACACCTCATCGAACCGGATGAGTAGAGTGAGCCCTCGTTTCTCATCACTCCGGACGCAGGTACCGGTTTCCTGCAGGGATAAGGATGGCCGCTGCCGCGCCCCGCCCCGGTGCCTGCCTGAACCTAATGGGAACGTTTTCTTTCCCGTTAGTTACAGGGCAGGCAGGCATACCCCATATCATGCAGTGGCTTCCAGTCGTGCGGCGGCAGCAGCCGAAGATCCCTCCTGATAATGGACAACGCAAGCCAGCACAAGACCCGGGCGGTCAGGGAGTACCTGGAAGAACACGACGGCATGGAGGCCCTGTACCCGCCTACCGCGACGCCGGAGCTGAGCGTGATATAGGCGATATGGAAGGACGAAGTACAGGCTCGTCACTTCCGAACACTATGAGACGCTGGAGGATTTGGAGCACGCGGTGTCTGAGTACTTTAGGACGTGCCCGATCAGGCTCAGCATCTACAAATTCTTGTACCGCTGCATGTGAGGCGAGATTTTCAATGATCGGCACATAGTCACTCCGGCCTGATGGCTGTCCGAGCCTCCCTCCTTGACGCCAATCGGCAGAGCGCTTCGGAAAACTACGGTTTATGCACCAAGTGGTTTGCAGGATGTCCGTGTCATTAATCCGACTACATGCCAAACAGTTCCAGCCGCGCCGACGCTGCCGGCGTCCCGGGGCAGTGCCATCTTCCCGAATCAGGGCCCCGACGCCTTCATCCGAAAGACGCGTTCAAACTCTTCGTAGTCGGGCAGCTTGAGGTCGTAGTCTATCTGGAGGCTTCTGCTTATGGTCTTCTCGGCATCGCACGGTGACAGTTCCGGCGGCTGCGGCCAAATATGCGCTGCCCAGAACTCGGCCATCATGGTCCCGTTCAGGCTGAAAGTTCCAGTGTACTCCACCAAGTGGAAGACATTTTGTCCCCCCGGGCCGCACTCCACGTAGGTGTCCCCGGGCACCAGCTCGGCTACATGGATTACGTCGTCCCGGCCATCCGACACGGGAGCGTAAAAGTTGACCATGATTCTGTCCGATGACCCGTCAATCAGCGCCACTTCTCCAACGTGGTAGGCTCCTGTATCGTTACCGTCGGTCGCGACCACAAATATTTCGCCGTGCGATCCGTTGGGCACTGCCATCTGCATGGACTGGTAACCCTCTGCCCTGAGTGAGTCGGCCCCGCGCGGCGGCCGGCAAACGTACCTCTCCGGGTCGACCTCCACACACGCATAACCCTCTTGGTACTCGTCGTAACGCTCGGTCATGAAGTTTGCCGCGCAGGCAGAATCACAGTAGGAGCCATCGTCAATGCCGAGGCCCAGCATGTGCCGGTGGAATTGGACGTAATCGGACGCATAGTGCAAAATCGGAACCGCCACCAGCACCGCGACAGCAGCGCAGACGGCGTTCCTAGCGTTGGGGCCTAGCATGCAGTCTGTTCCGCCCAGCCGTATTTGTTGGTATGCGCACCGTCCAGTCAACGCAAACGTGACTCGAACAAGCCCGGCGGAGGCTTTGGCTCAAGGGTCGGGTCGGTGAGAAGGTTGCGGAGGGCCTCTGCAAACTCCCCCCCCCCCCGCAATGATCTTCCTTATATTCTTCAGGGCCACCCTTGGCGGCCTGCCCGAACGGGGCCTGTCTGGCAGGCCTGCAAGGCCGTCCTCGTCAAAGCGCCGAACCCAGCCGGAGACGGTGCGCGCATCGCAATAGCGCAGCGAGGCGACCTCGGATATCTCCAATCCGTTGATCTTGACCATGCAGACTGCGTGAATCCTGTTTCCTATGAGGTGGTCTTTTTCTGCCTTGTAGGCCCGAATGAGCAGATCCCTGTCTTTCTCATCCATGCCAGGCGGTGTATCTGGCGATCAAAAAGGTTGCGCACGTAGTTCTGACAGCCGCAAAGACTTTTGCGTCACACTAATGGATAGTGTTCCATCCGCATGCGCCTGCGGGAGGAGCCAGTTTGGCGGCCCAAGTATAAAGTTCTGTATTAGGAATTCGGGATACGCCCGGAAGAACGCCTCAATGCTTTCCCTCGTATATGCCGTGTGGTTGTACAGGTAGTCGATGGCATCTCCGCCGTGAACTGCCGTCCAATTTGAGGCCCTTCCAATGAAATCGGACTCTCGGAGGTTTGCTGCATACAATTCCTCGAATATTGGATCTAGGTCGTATCGGTTTTGCTGCCGCTCCTCCAAAGACAGTCCTGGCAGCGGTGGGGCCGGACTCAGCTGCCCGGGTCCCTCTCCTATGCTTTGCAGCTTTTGGTCGCTGAGGTATATGGTGCCGTTGTAGTCCACGAAATAGTAGACGGTCGTGTCGTGGTTGGGATGAAAGTCCACGTAAAGCCCCCCGTACCTGTAGTCTATGTCCGGCTCGTTGATTGTAAACGTGAACGTCTCCTGCAGGTTTCTTGTATTGTCGTAGGCGGGAGTCACCATATAGCTGTGGTACGTCCTATTGGGCACGTGCGTGTAGTCCGTGTTGTTGGGCTTGGGGACCCAGTCTGACCTGTTCTCGATGTCGACATACGTCTGGGCGCCAACCCAGAACCTGTGGTTCCTCTCGCAGAACTCTGGGGCGCATTCATACTCGGGGTGCGTGTACCTTTCGGTATCCTCGTCAGGTATCAGGTATGCGTAGTCGACCACGATGTCAATCGGCTCTCCAATGGTCGCCCTTGTAGGAAACGTCATGTTGTATCGCGGCCAGTCAAATGGATCGTACCCCCACTCATACATAAAACCCTGATCCGTCCTTGGCGGGTTGGTCATCGTTATGAACTGGGCATCCGTGTACGGGATGTCCGGTGCGTGGCGTGGCACAGGTTGCGCCTGCAGGCCTTGCTGAGCGGCGTCGTTTTTTGGGGCGGCGTCCGGTTGCGGCAGGACGGCCACTGCGCTCCATCCTTCCCGCTGCAACAGCGCGTCTGCCGTATGCGCGCCGACGCAGGCAGGCAGCCCCCTCGGTGACTCCAGCAGTATCATTTTAGAATCAGCGCACCGGATCTCTTCTAGCGGCACTTTTTGTTTGAACTGCGCATAAGGTGACAGAGTCTCATATTCCGCAAATGCTGTCAGCATGGTTGTTCCGGCAGTTGCGATTGCAAACAATCCCAACATTGCCATTTTGGCCATTTACTATACTGGGAGCGGCTGGTATTTAGGCCTGTCTTTGAATTGGTTCTTTTGCATTAGCTGTCGGTAATCGTCTCACCAACGCTTGACTGTACCCAAGCGGCATGATTTTTGGACAATAGAAATGCATCCATGACACCACAACTTAATTACAGCAAACCTCCCGACAACGCGTGAATCCAGCCGTTCCGCTGCTTGCGCTGGCCGTTGTGGTAACCGGCACCGGTATCGCGCACGCGGAGATCCCGTCCCCGTACCAGCAGCTCAGGGAGGGCGTGCCGGCAGACCAGATAACATGCGGCGGCGACAGGATCCTGATGACATCCCCGTCAGGATCGCCTGTATGCGTATTTGTCGGATCAGTGGGGGCGCTGACCGACAGGGGATTCGAGCAGGTCGACCGCGTGATAGCGACTTCACCTTATCATAAAACGGAACCTGAGGAGCCGGGTCCCATCCCCGCAGGGATCGCCTCCGCCAACAACGCCTTTGCCTTTGACTTTTACAGGCAGATCTCATACATGGAGGGCAACCACTTCTTCTCGCCTGCCAGCATGCATACGGCATTCTCCGTGCTGTACGAGGGAGCGCGGGGCGAGACTGCCGAGCAGATCCGCGGCGTCTTCGGGATGTCAGGCGACGATGCCGCAAGGCACCGGGCAGTCTCAGACGCCATGTCGTCTCTGAACCGCGACGACCCGCACGCCACCCTTGAGATGGCAAACTCGCTGTGGCTTGCAGAGAGGCTCGTGCCGCACGCCAGATACGCGGAGATCGTGAGGGGGGTATACCAGGCGGACATAGAGACAGTCGATTTCACCGACCATGGTGAAGGCGGAGCGCTGGACCTCATAAACGGGTGGGCGTCCGAGAAGACGCGCGAAAAGATCCCCGAGGTGCTGAGGCCCGAAGACGTGGATGAAACCACCCTCGCCATGATACTCAACGCCATATACTTCAAGGGCGCGTGGGGGATGCCGTTCGACCCCGAAGATACGCAGGCGCGTGACTTTGACACCGGAAACGGAACCGTCCAAGCAGACACCATGTACATGGACGCCGGCTTTGACTACGTCAAATACGACTACGCGCAGATTCTCCGCATGCCCTACGTCGGCGACAGGCTCTCGATGCTGGTCGCGCTGCCGTCCGGAGACGGCGGCATGGAATCCCTGGAGGAGTCGCTCTCGGCAGGGACGCTGGAGGGGTGGCGCCAGAACATGCAGTATGGAAACGTCATAGTGTCCATACCAAAGTTCGAGATCAAGGTGCACTATGATCTTATACCTGTATTGGAGAACCTTGGCATCACGCTTATTTTTGACGGGGAGGGGGACCTGAGCGGGATATCGGACGCTGACATGTTCGTATACAGGGCCACCCAGGACGCGTACGTGAACGTAAATGAGGAGGGAACAGAGGCCGCTGCCGTGACAGTCATAGGAATGGCGGATAGCGGACCGGAAACGTTCAAGGCGGACCGCTCGTTCCTGTTCTTCATTATAGACGACGAGAGCGGCGCCGTACTGTTCATGGGAAAGATAACTGATCCTACTGCATAACTCCCCCCTCCTCCCAACCTTTGGTAACTCAACGGGTTCGTACGCGTGAATGCATCTGCGGGCCGCCGGCGCCTCCGTGAAATAGATAAGAAGGCATGCGCGTATATACGCGTGTCAAAATGAACCGCCGCATGCCGAGTCTGGAGTCCGGCGGCGCATGCTCGGGCGCATCAGACACGTGCCGACCATGCCACGATCTTTGTCTGGTTCCACATCCGGATCCTAGGGAACGCGTTGTCCATATCCTTGTCGGCCTCCCGCTGCCACTAGACCGTCGCGCCCTGCCCCGACGCCTGCCCCGAACCTGATGGGAACTTTTTTGTTCCCGTTAGTGCTCGGATGGGCGGGCCCTTCAGGCGCTCAGATGCCTCGGATGCGATACAATATTCTTGGATGTAGTCAAAGAGTATCGGATGCGATACAATAGTATCGGATGCAGTCAAAGAGTATCGGATGCAGTCAAAGAGTATCGGATATTATACAATAGTCTCGGATACGATACAAGAGCGCCGGGTACAGTCTAAGAGCGTCTGATACGATCCGGGCGGGCGGGTGACTCCTTCAGACGCTTTCAGACGCCCTAGATGCACTTCAGCCCTCCACGCGTGCAGGACCGCCCGAACGCCGCGATTTTCGCCCAGATTCGCTACTGTAACGGCCGTCCGCCTCTGCCCGGCCCTGTTTGGGCTGCATGAATGGGACCGGAAAAAGGCACGACATGGGTGCGAATCCTCTGGCGGAAAGCGTGTTCTCGGGACACAAGCGCCTGACCAAGACGAAGCTCAATCTTGACACGTATGCGTACCTTGACAGTGAACTGCACTAATACTCAAGAACTTTTGATCGTAGTTATAGTATGAAGAACATGTCGGTCACCGAAGGGGAGTCAGACTTACGGCGGGCCAAACTTTGCGTCATCTTATTCCAATGTCGATCTGGGCGCTGCGCGAACTCCCAAAGTTAGACGATCCCTCAAAGACGGCATAGATCTCAACCACGCTGTCGAACGGATCCATCGCCCTGGCGGTCCACAGGTAGTGGAACTCCCCGCGCTCGTCCGTGTACACGGCCGCGATATCGTCGTCCCCGCTTCCGGTGTCCTCGTCCTTG
>JAJEHG010000060.1 GCA_022823825.1 Nitrosopumilaceae archaeon
GCCCATCATTTGTCGAAAGCTGATGGGCAAACATGCATATGATCTATAAACTATTGCATTCTGCGGCCTGGCTTCGCCGGGCGCGGTCGTATGCCGGTTGGCCCTGCCCATGCCTAATGATTTGACCTGAGCTCATACGCCCTGATTTGCCAAAAAGTACCGACAGATCTATAAGGAAGGATCAGACTCCAAGAGTAGTCATGGGGGCATCTGGTGAGAAGAGATGGTGGGAGGGCCTCGGCGAGGAACTCCAAGTTGACCTAGAATCCCTCGACGAGCCCGAGCCGTAGGCGCGGTGAGGCGCCGCGCATTCAGGTTTCCAATCGCTTGGGAGTTTTATTGGGATTAGTATGGAGCCTCGGACGGGATCTGAACCCGCGACCTAACGCTTACGAGGCGTTCGCTCTACCAGGCTGAGCTACCAAGGCATGTGTGGCGGTCGTCATCAGAGTTAATAAAAAGTATCCCAAAGCGATGTGGTGAAAAAGACGATCTCGGGGATCAGGGGGATTGTCGGGAACGACATTGGCATCGGGGACGTAATCAAATTCTGCGGCAGCTTTGCAGGCCTGTCAGGCGGCAGGTGCGTGACCGGCAGGGACACCAGGCCGTCGGGGCCCATGATGGAGCGCGCCGCGCACGCGGGACTGATGGAGGGAGGCGTGGACGTGTACGACATGGGCGTGGCGCCCACGCCCGTGGTGTTCCGGGAGGCAAGAAGGATCGGCGCCGGTATCGTGATAACATCGTCGCACAATCCGCTGGAATGGAACGGGCTAAAGTTCGTCATAGGCGGCAGGGGGATAAACGAGTCGGAGCTCCCGCTCATAACGGGGGCTTACGGCAGCGGGGACGCCGTACCCGGTAACGGCAGCGGGGACACCGCCGCGGAGGTGGCGGCGGCAACAGTGGCAGAACCCGGGGTAAGGCGCAGCCACGCGTCGCCGTACGTGGAGGAGGCAGCAGAGGTAATCGGGGAGATAGGGGGCAGTCCGCGGATTGCAGTGGACGTGGGCGGGGGCGCCGCCGCGCGCGTGGCGCCCCGACTGTACGAAAAGATCGGCTGCAGCGTCAGCGTGGTGAACTCCGAACCGCGCTCTAGGGGGCCCGACCCCACCACGGACGGCCTCGACGGGCTCGTGTCGCTGTCAAGGACAAGGGACAGCATCGGGTTCGCGTTTGATCTTGACGGTGACAGGCTCGTCATCGTCGCGGACGGGGCAAAACAGGCGCCCGACGCGACCCTGGGGCTCGGCATTGCGGGCGCGCTCGACATGGGATACGAAAGGTTTGTCCTGAGCGCGGACACCAGCCGGGGCGTGGAGAAACTCATAGAGTCGCACGGCGGGACCCACACGCGGGCAAAGGTCGGGGAGGCAAACGTGGTAGAGGAGATGATAAGGGGCGGGGCCCAGGCCGGAGGCGAGGGGAGCAGCGGGGGCTTTATCCTGCCCGAGTTCAACCACTGCAGGGACGGCATCCTGGCCGGGGGCGTGATAGCAAGGATGCTCCAGGAGGACGGCGGGGCGCGGTTCAGGGAGGTGCTTGGCATGCTGGGCAGGTACCACATGATCCGGACCAAGATACCGGCGGCAGGGGCGGGCATGCGGCAGCGCGACATGATGGAGCGCGCCTCCAAGTGGCTGGAGTCGGAGTGCTCCGAGGTCCAGAGGCTTGACGGCGTCAGGGGGATAATAGACGATGACAGCTGGGTGCTGGTGCGGGAGTCAAACACCGAGGACGCGGTCAGGCTGTCCGCGGAGTCCGATGACGCGGCGAGGTGCGAGGCCACGATCGGGAACGTGAGGCGCGCCATGGCGGGGGGATAGACCGGCAGGCGAGCGCAATGGGCGTAGAACGAAAGACGGCATCACCGGGCAGGGGCGGCGCCGCAGTCGGCGAACGTGACGTGGCGGCGACCATGCGCCGGATGCTGGGAGGCGGCACGCCGGAACCCGACGATGTCGGGTATGCGCGGGTCGGCAAAAAGAAGACCGTGGTCATCAACACCGACACCTGGGTCCAGAGCACTGACATGCCGCCGCGCATGACCCTGAGACAGGCTGCAAGGAAGAGCGTCGTGTCCTGCATAAGCGACCTGGCCGCCAAGGGGGCCAGGCCCATGTTCGGAACCATATCGGTCAACATACCGAGGGGCGCGACCCGCGGCGACATCAGGGGCATGGCAGGCGGGTTTGCCGCCGCCGCCGCCGAGTACGACGTCAGGATAGTGGCGGGGGACACCAACGCCGGAAGGGAGTTTGTCTTCAACGTGTGCATGGTCGGGGAGCACGTCCTGAAACGAAGGGTGGCCCGGGGGGGAGCAGGGCCGGGGGACGGGATATTCGTGACGGGCCCGTTCGGGTACACGGCGCTAGGGTACAAGGTGCTGCTGGAGGGGCATGCCGGACGCGGGGGCGCGGTCAGGAGGGCGGTGCGCTCGGTGCTGCGCCCGGAGGCCAGGGCCGAGTTCGGGGCGAGGTGCGCCAAGTACTTTACGTCCGCGATGGACTCAAGCGACGGGCTCGGGTTCACGCTCAACGAGATGGCAAGGCAGAGCGGCCGCACATTTGAGGTGCGTGGCATGCCGGCCACCGCGCAGCTTGAAAGGTACGCGCGCCAGAACGGGATGAGTCTGGAGGAACTGGTGTTTTATGGCGGGGAGGAATACGAGATAGTGTTCACGGCCACGGCGTCAGGCGGCAGGAGAATAGCCAGGGTTGCGGACAGGCTCGGCGTCCCCCTTATGGAGATCGGCACCGTAAAGGCCGCGGGGAGGGGCGGCGGCGGCGGCGGGAGGTGCTCCGTGTATGTGCGGCGCGGTGGTGGCAACGACAACAACAACAACAACGGCGCCCGCATCAAGATAGGGGGCTCCGGATGGGAGCACCTTGCGTCGTGATGGATGCTGCCCTCGACGCGCGGCCGCGTGGGCCGCGTGCGGGCCTGCGGCCGCAGCTACTCGCCCCTCATGGGCGCGCCGCGCTCCACACCGTCTGCAATCTCTATGATGACGCTTGCTGGAAGCCTTGGAACGCACTCGTTCATCCACGTCTCGTCAAGCTTGATCAGGCGCCTCGCGTCGTCGACGGGTATCTCATCAAGCGTCATGTCCGGGTAGGCGGAATGAATTGCGTAGCCCTGCCGCGCCACGTCAGCGCACTTCTGCTCCAGGGGCGTCACGATGTTGTCCCCCGTCGGTACCACCTGCTGCAGCGCTATGGAGCCGAATATGGCGGCCGCGACCGCCGTCCCGGCCACTGCAAGCAGCATTCCGCGTGCCATCGCGGCGTATGGCCGCGGCGTGTATTTGAAGCATCTGCGCACGCCTCTTGCGCACGGCGCGTACGCCGTACGGCCCGATACGTAGTGTATTTTAAACCCCCATGAATGGATGGGTTATTGTCATCTGGAGAAGAAGAGTACAAGGCGGCCGCCGACGAGGCCCCCGAGGAGAGTGCCGCGGAGGCTGGGCAGGACGTACCGCAGGCGGAAGGCGCCGGAGTGGACAAGGGCGTTGCGGCAGACGGCGGCGGCAGGGATGACGGCATGAATGGTGACAGCGATGGCGATGACAAAAATGATCAGGGTAACGACGCCAGTGGCCAGTCCGGCCCTGACGGGGCCGCGGCAGAGGACTCTCCGGACGAGGCAGCCTCAGACGAGGTCGAGGACGGGGACGGCGACAGTGACGACAAGGAGGAGCAGACAGTGGAGATCTCCACGTCCGACGCGCAGGCCCAGCTTGCAAAGCTGCGGACTGCAACCGAGACGCGTGCAAGGGCCATCCAGGCCGACGCCGAGTCCTCGGAGAGCATGGTGGACGCGATAAAGGCCGAAGACATATCCCAGGCCCGCCGCAAGCAGCAGCAGGATGCGGACGCGGAGCAAGAATCAGAAAGACACGAGAATGAAAAGTGGGGGATAGCCCACATCTTTAGCAGCTACAACAATACGATAATCCACATGACGGACCTGACGGGCGGGGAGACCGTCGCGATCAGCTCGGGCGGCATACACGTCAACGCCGACAGGTACGAGTCGTCGCCGTTTGCCGCAATGAAGGCCGCAAATGCCGTAATCGAGTCTGCCAGGGCAAAGGGGTTTGTAGGATTTCACATCAGGGTTCGCGCGGTAGGCGGCGTGGGATCAAGGGTGCCGGGACCCGGGGCGCAGTCTGCAATCAGGGCATTGGCAAGAGGCGGGTTCAAGATAGGCAGGATTGACGACGTGACGCCGATCCCGCACGACACCACCAGAAAAAAGGGCGGCAAGCGCGGCAGAAGGGTCTGAGCGTTCCAGATAGGCGGCAGCCCCCGAGTAGGTTTCCATCAAGGTTGCAGGCGCCGTGTCGTGCGCGACACCGCATCCTCGCGCAGTGATGAAAATGACCCCTGTGGCGCACAGTCGTGCAGCATCAGCGGCCCCGCACTGCCACACTCACCTTTACACTGCAGTTTCTTGACGCAAAATAGTCCGAGAGAAACGCGGCGAAGCGCTTTGAGCGATCCTTCTCCTTCTGATACTTGGCAAGCATGTCGGAGAACTCGGACTCGATTCCGGCCTGGAGGTCTGGCTTTATCGACAGGCCAAAGAACGTCCATCCAAAGCGCTCCGACGGCGGCCCGATCTCATAGCCGTTGTACGCGCCCACCAGGCTCTCCATGTGTGAGAGGGCCATCTTGATTGCAAGCTTGTCGCCGGTATAGTCGTGTCCTGCAATCTCAAGTGAGACTCCCGCGTCGTGCGCGCTCAACGTGCATGCGGCCCCCCGGCAGCAGCAGCGCCGCCGCCGTTTCC
This sequence comes from Nitrosopumilaceae archaeon, assembly GCA_022823825.1. Taxonomy (GTDB): domain Archaea; phylum Thermoproteota; class Nitrososphaeria; order Nitrososphaerales; family Nitrosopumilaceae; genus Nitrosopumilus. The sequence goes on from JAJEHG010000060.1 coordinate 4,801, forward strand.
TGCACTCTTCAGCCTGTCAGATATGGAGACGAACTTGCCGTCCTTCTCTATCTTGATCGACGTTTTGATCTTTACTGGAAGCCCCACCATGCGGAATACGGCCAGCAGCTGGCCCCCGTCAATCTTGTCTGGAATGTTCTCTGAGCGTATTATCTCTGCAAGCCTGCCCACAATCACCCTGGACTCTGCCGGATACTGTGCCTCTGCGCTCTCGAGCACCTCCAGTCCCCTGAACCCGAGCGACGCCACCACCGTGTCGCGCGCGGTCGCCTGCCTGCCGCGCCCCTTTTCTGAGCCGCCTGCCTGTTCCGCCTCCTCGAGCCCCTTTTTTGCGGAGATGTTCTTTTGCATCTCTGCCAGCCTCCTGGCCTTTAGCCTCTCAAGTTCAGCGTCGCCGCCCTCTGCCAAGCCATCACCCCTTCATGACGCCCATGGGGACGAGCTTTGCAACCTTTGTCCCGATGCCGAGCGCGTGCGACACCTCCACCACGGCGTCCACGTCCTTGTATGCCTCCGGCGTCTCCTCGACCACCCCGTCCCGCGTGAGTGACTTTATGAATATGCCCCTGCTGTTAAGCGACGCCCTGACCTGCTGCTCCGTATAGTTGCGGCGCGCCTTGGACCTTGACATCATGCGCCCCGCGCCGTGCGCCGTGGAACCAAAGCTCAGGCTCATCGCGTTTGGCTGCCCCAGAAGGATCCAGCTCGCGGTGCCCATCGAGCCGGGCACCAGCACCGGCTGCCCTATGTCCCTGTACCTGGAGGGAACCTCGCTGCGGTCTGCCGGAAACGACCTGGTGGCCCCCTTGCGGTGCACCACCAGCCTGCGCCTCTCGCCGTCCACCTCGTGCTCCTCCACCTTTGCAATGTTGTGGGCCACGTCGTATACCAGCCGCATGCCCAGGTCGGTCTCGGACCGCGAAAAGACGCGCTCAAACGACTTGCGCGTCCAGTGGGTTATCATCTGCCTGTTGCTCCACGCAAAGTTGAGCGCGGCAAACATCGCCCTGCGGTACGACTCGCCCTCCTCCGACGAGTTGGGGACGCACGCAAGCTCCCTGTCCGGCAGGGTGATGCCGTACTTTGGCATGCACCGCTCTGACACCCTCAGGTAGTCGCTGCATATCTGGTGCCCGAACCCGCGGGACCCGCAGTGAATCAGTATGGTTATGGATCCCAGCCTTATCCCCATCCGCTCGGCCGCCACCTCGTCGTGTATCTCCGCCACCTTTTGAATCTCCAGAAAGTGGTTTCCAGAGCCCAGGCTGCCAAGCTGGGGGGCGCCCCTGCTCTTTGCCTTTTCTGACACCGCGCCCGGGTCGGCGCCGCCTATGCGCCCGGACTCCTCGCAAGAGTCAGCGTCGTCAGCAGAGCCGTACCCGTTCTCCACAGCCCAGTCCACCCCCCTTACCATCACCTCGTCAAGCTCCGACTTTCTGAGCCGGACGGAGCCCTTTGAGCCGACGCCGGAGGGGATGGCGCCAAACAGGTCGGACACCACGTCCTTTATGCGCGGGCGCATCTGCGCCTCGTCAAGGTCCGTCCTAAGCAGCCTGACGCCGCAGTTGATGTCGTACCCGACGCCGCCGGGGCTTATCATGCCCTCGTCGGCGTCCATGGCCGCCACGCCGCCGACCGGGAACCCGTACCCCTCGTGCCCGTCGGGCAGGACCACCCCGTGCCCCACTATGCCCGGTATGGACGCCACGTTGCAGGCCTGCCTTATGGTGCGGTCGGTCATCATCTTGTTCAGAAGCGTGTCGTCGGCGTATATGCGGACGGGCGCGATGCGGCCGGACGACCTGTCGGGCTCTATTACATACTGGTTCTTTCCGGTTTGCACCGGCCGCACTGCAGGATCTGGCATTTACCTGCAAAACGGGAAATGGCATTTTAAATCATAAGGTTGGTATGCCGGCCAGTCCTGGGGGTGTTTCACCCCCCCCATCCCCCCTCTCTTCCCGCATGCCGCCCGGCGCGCCGTCGGCACGACGATACGCGCCCACGATCGGGAATACTGCCGGTTATTTCAGGCCCCGCACATCACAAAGTGCCGACAAGAAAGGATTTATTTTGAAACGCATGGTACGCGACGCGATGGCCATCCTCCCGATCGACGACGGACGGTACGGCACCGAAGAGATGAAGGCCGTGTTTGGGGGCCAGAACAAGATAGACTGCCAGATACTGATAGAGGCCGCGGCCGCCTCGGCGCAGGCCGAGATCGGCATGATACCAAGGAGGGCAGCCTCGGCAATCAGGAGGGCCGCCAAGCCCGGAGCCGTATCCGCAAGGCGCGTGGCCGCGCTGGAGGCAAAGCGCGACCACGACACGGCCGCGCTGGTCGAGGCGCTGGGCCGGATATGCCCCGAGCACGCCAGGCCCTGGATCCACTACGGGCTTACAAGCAACGACCTGGTCGACACCAGCAACTCGATGCTGATGCGCGACGCCATGAACATCATGTACCCCAAGGCCGCCAAGCTGGCATCAGTGCTGGCGAAACTGGCGGTGCGGTACGCGGACGTCCCTGCAGTCGGCCGTACCCACGGACAGCATGCAAGCATCATATCGTTCGGGCTAAAGTTTGCGAACTGGGCGGCCGAGATGGCGGCCCACATGGACAGGATGAGCGAGATGAGGGAGAGGATACTGGTATGCAAGACGCTGGGGGTGGTCGGGACAGGCTCCCTGATGGGCAGGAGGGCGCCCGACGTGCAGAAAAGAGTGGCCCGCGCGCTCGGACTGCACCCGGTTGCCGTGGCAACCCAGATCGTACCGCGGGAGAGGTACGCCGAGTACGTGTTCGGGGCGGCGCTGATCGGGGCGACGCTTGAAAAGATTGCAGTCGAGGTCAGAAACCTCCAGAGGACGGAGATTGGGGAGGTGGCCGAGTCCTTCAGGAAGGGGCAGATGGGAAGCAGCGCCGTTCCCGTAAAGCGCAACCCGATAAAGAGCGAGCGCATAACGTCCCTTGCCCGGATCCTAAAGGGCCAGGTCGGCATATCCCTGGACAACATACCGCTGTGGCACGAGCGCGACCTGTCAAACTCGGCGAACGAGCGGTTCGTCCTGCCCACCGTGTCGATCCTTGCAGACGAGATGCTGCGCACGATGCTGCGGGTGGTGCAGAACCTGAGCGTCGACACCGGCAGGATACGCGGCAACCTTGACGCCACGAGGGGCCAGATATTTGCAGAGTTCGTGCTGGAGGCCATGATAAGGAAGGGGGTGCCGCGAATCACGGCGTACGAAAACGTGCAGAGGGTCGCATTCGAGGCAAGCCGGACCGGTACGCCGTACGACGAGGCCATAAAGTCGGACAAAGCTATGTCGGCCATGCTGGATCCGCGCGAGGTGGACCGCATATTCGACCCCGCAAGGCACCTGGGCGCGTCTGCCAAGATAATAGCGGGCGTGGACAGGACGGTGCGCGGCAAAGTCAGGCGGCGGGTCTCTTTCTGATCCTGAGGACGGCCTTGTGAATGCCGGACCCGTACTGCATGGCCTTTTTCCTCTTTTGCCAAGACGCGCGGGGCACGCCTATCTCGCTGGCAAGCCGCCTTATCACGTGCTTGCGGTACATGTCCCGGGGCCCGCGTATCTTTTCGGACAGCGGTATGCCGTACGCAATCCTGCAGAACCTCCTGCTTAGGAGCGGCTGGAGCACGGACACGCCGCACAGGGACGCCACCCTGTCGATTGCGCGCATCATGCGCAGCTCGTTGTCAATCTTTTGGCGCATTATTTCATGAATGACGTCCGCGGCACCGCTGCTGATTTGGGCGGGGCCGCATGCGGCCGCGGCGTCGTAGTCCGTACTATTGGCACCGGCAGGAGGGTTGCGGCCGTCACTGGCAGCAGCGTCACTGCCAGCAACGTTATAGTCACCGCCACCACCATATTCGCACAGCGCGCGCCTGTACGCGTCATACCCACAGAACAGCTCGTCGATCCCGTTTGCCGCCAGCACGGTATCGACCGGTATGATGCGCGCCAGGCGGCATATGTGGTAAAAGGCCACAGAATTCTCTATCCACGAGAGGTTGTCAGTGCGTACTACATCTAGCACCGACTCGTACGCGTTGCCAAAGTCCGACGTGTCCCCGATCGTCAGTATGTGGTGGCGCTCCCTCATGCGCGACATCTCCGACGCAACGACGCGGGCAAACTCCACGTCGTGCGACCCTTCGAACCCGACTGTCAGCAGCGCGACGTCGTATCCCATCGCGTCGCATACGGTTGCTAGCAGCGTGCTGTCGACCCCTCCTGAAAAGGCGACGCCTATGCGGCTGCCCGCGCCCTGCTTGCCCAGAGCGTCACGTACAGAGCTATGCACGGCGTCAAGTATCGCATGGCATGCCCCGTCCATCGCCCATCACCGGGATTCCTTGGAAAACAAGGCTGGTGCGGATCTGGCGTACGTCCCAGGCGTCGCGACCAATCCGGGCGCATGCCCCGGCTTGTCCACCTGTGTGACTAACTGCATCCACTCTGGGTTGCCGCACTTGGCAAGAGCCGGATTTGGGATGTGCAAATAGCCGGCATCGCGCCGTACATTGTGCGCTATGGACACCCTGAACCTTTTGGCATCCGCGGGCCATCTGGACATGCGCTGTATTGGAAACCCGTGGTTATAACGTCACTGACGCCGGCCGCGGGCGCGGGATGCGTGCAAGGGTTTAACCTCTCCAATTGTGAACACGCCCGACTATCTGGATTTGACCGTATATGGAAGATGAAACGGCCCAATGACGTACGCGGCCATGCACCAATTTATCTGAACCTATAGGATCGCGCCCGTTTGTAAACCGTTATCACGTAAACCCTCATCACTCCGTTTTGCAAATCCTGTATTGCCCTGTAATCGCCCACGCGCAGTCTGTGTAACGGCACGCCGGATAGGCGTATCGTGGACGCGTATGGATCGTCTTGCAATCTCATCTATACGGTCCATTATGCGGGCTGCCATTTTTTGTCACTCTTGGCTATCCTCGCCAGACTATTTTCAGCCTGCTTGGCATAAACGACGTCCCACGCCAATGCGTCACAGCCCAAGTTTCTTCCTCAGGTCCGCGCCGAATATGGTTCTCCCCGCCCGGACGTCCTGCATCCCCCGTTCTACTGCCTTTAGCTCGTCGTCATTCAGGTGGCGGTCCGCGTCATAGACTGCTATCATTCTCTTTATGACGTCCTCCAGCGACTCCCGGGGGTGGTTCTTTCTGTCTGAGATTAGCGCCTTTGTCTCTGTATTGATCCTTATAGTGGTTGCAGTCATGTTGTGTATGTCATTGTATATGGAGATATATAAAATTGTGCGGAGCAGACTAGAAGATGCGGCTGCCGGCCGTTCATACGAATTGCCGGATGGATTTGAGATTATGGGTCCGCGGAGACGTGCATCAGCAATCCATTTAACTGTCATGCGGTATGGAATGGCATGCCGGCCGTGCTATCCGAGGAAGAGATAATGGACGCGACAAGCGGCATGGTCGGATGGGAGGTCGTCGACGGCAAGCTCCACAAAGAGTACCTGTTTGACACTTTCAACGCCGCGTTCGGATTCATGACGAGGGCTGCTATGGAGATTGAAAAGGCAAACCACCATCCAGAATGGCTCAACGTATACAACAGGCTAACCATAGACCTGACCACCCATGATGCGGGGGGCATCACGTCAAACGATATCAACCTAGCAAGGGTGCTTGACTCGCTGCTTGCATAGGAATAACGGTTTTCTAGCGCTTGAACCGGGTTCTCCAAAACGCGCCAAGGATGCAACGATATCGTTTGTGACATGGTGCATGTTTGTCACAAATGCAGTATGGCGCTCCAAAACCAACTGACTAATCCACAAAGTACCTATATGCCGTGTTAATAAAAGCAACATACGTTTTTGTGGGATTTGCTAGGTGGATTGGGGCAAGCGGTGGTTTTGTTATAACGTGGTTTGTGAAGCATCTTTAACTGCTACTTTAAAGCGACTTATTTCGTTTCTGGCATATTCTTTTCCTTCAATGTATGTTAGAATAGTCTCGTTTTTGTCAAGGATGTTGAGATCACTCCTTATCTTGCCCGCTTCTAACGACTGTTGTTCCATATTGAAGAGTTTTTGCAAAGTTGATTGCTGTTCGTGTAGCATGTCATCAAGCTTTATAGCCGTATCGTTTGGATAAGATTCACGAATTTCTTCTCCCGTGGTGGTTTTGTAATATCCATAATCAGACTTAATGAATATCCTTTTCCTGTTTTCTAGTTTTTTGTCATCCGAAATTTGCAAGTTTGGATTGTAACCTTTTGGACCTATGTGGTTTTCACCCAAAATATCCAATCCAAAGCCGTATGCAGTAAAATCTTTGGAAGGAATGACATTGATATTTTTTAGCGTCTTTCCGGGTTTTGCATTAATTCCATAAATTAGCGTCTGCTCTAGGATCTTTTTTGTTTTTAAGTGTCTTATTATAGGTCGGAGCTTGAGATGATCCGGCGTCCGCCCGTCAAAATCAAAACAAAATGAAGTAATTTGATTTTTTGCGTAAAAATCCAAAAGTTTTGGGTATAATTCTCTTGGCAATCTGGGGATTGTTCCCATAATGGGTTTGTTGTTGAACTCTTCAATTGTATCATAACATAATTGTAGATAAGACATGTAGGATGAAAAGTTGGTCTTGTCAATTTTAACACCTGGCAACGGAATTGGGGTGATATCTGAAAAACTATGGGCAATGTCGGTTAGGAGCTCTATGTCACTCCTCGACGGAAATTGATTTGGTGTGTTCGGGGAGAATTTTAACACACAAATGTTAAGATCCGTGGAATGGCTCCGATTGAAGATTCTTGTTAGTTCTCTGGAGTAGCGATCGTGTTCGTCTGCATCGGTTAGCAACTGATTGATCTTATCCGAACCAATCTTCCTGTATATCTCACTGAACCCATACGCGTTTTTATTCAACTTTGTATTAGATCGAAACTTGGTAGTGTCCAGTGCTTTTAGAGGCGTTATTGCTTCTTTGCCGTTGATCTTTACTCTCTGGCTTCTAAAGAGAGACTTACCATTGTCGTCTGCGAGTGACTCTATTTCTAAATGGGTAGTCATGTCTATCTCTTCCAGTAAAATGGAGATTTTTGCAGTATTTGGTTTTTTGCATTGTAGGTGATCTCGTCCAATATTCTGTTCTCTTTCATGTAGATCAGCAACTCGCTAGTCCATTTAAAATCTAACATGCAGAAAATCTTTCGAGCTTTTGAATCGTCTGATACCACATATGTTTTCTCCACACTCTTGGATGATTGTGCGAGCAATACGGCCTCGCATTCTCCCCTATGCAGTTGTGGATATTCCTTGGATATTTGAGAGACCCTTGTTTGGTCAACTTCCACGATTTTTACTGTTCCTTGCCTATGTAAGTCCTGCAACATTTCTTTTCCAGGCGATCTTATAATCTCGTCTGCAACGCCTCTTGGAATGAGTATGTCGCAATCGTTTGCGAGCTTAGTCAGCGCTTCTGGACACTGCATTTCAGACAAAAATGCAATTACAGTGGTTGCGTCTAGAATTTTCAATTATATCACATTTTTAGCTCTGTAAAAAAATCTTGAAAGTTTTCACCAGCTATTTCGGCAGCCTTCTGGGCACTAATCTTGTCTTTCCGGTACATGGAAATTGCTAATTGTTTACGGTTACGTATTATGCGCTGGTATTTGACGGATTCTGTTTCTAGTGAGTTCTGGTCGGGATCGGACAAGTACACGAATGCTAACAACTCGTCCCCGGTCATATCATTAAGAAGTTCCTTGAATTCTTCCACCTTCTCTATCTCTCTCTTGCTAGATTTCTTTTTCAATGCAGCTAATGCCGCGCTTCCTTCCTCCGTTAGCCTAAGGCCATCGCGGGACGTTACCAGGCCAGATGATTCTAGCTCCTCCAATTCGTCTGTCACAACTTGGCTGTATCGCCCGAACAGATACGGATCGTAATCTGTGTCACGCGCTAGATCTTGAAACAGATCTTGAAGTAGGTAGATCTCTTTCTGGAGGTGCAGCCGGCCTGGAATGGGCTCGGATTCTTTTGCGCCCATTAACAATATTATAAATCTGTCCACTTCATTAAGCTGTTCTATCTCTGGTTCCATTGATATGCGCACATCTGCGTCGATATGAATTTTTCGTATGATCCATAGCGTGATACAAACTGGTCTCCGAAAGAAGTTATAGTGCAGCTCGCCAATGGAAAGCCGCAAGTGACTGCCCGTTAACCATGAGCCCCGGTTAGATGCTAGAACAACAGGTATATCATAACAGGATAGTTGTAATCCCTGTACTGAGAGGCCGTCCGATCCGATCTCATGCAAGACTCCAGTAAGCACCGGCTTGTGTCTATAGTGCTGAGCGTAACCCGTTTATAGAATTTATAACGATCTCATGCGGGGCACGGTATTATGGACTCGACATCGCCGCCCCCCACCGACCAGTCCCAGATACTCGACTCGGACTTTGTGTACGTGGACGGAAAGGGGAACACGATGAAGAGCAGGACGGAGCTTGCCGTGTCCCAGATGCTGGACTTTCTCGGCATTGCGTACGAGTACGGGCATGCCATGGACCTGGACGGCGGCAAGGGCAAGACGGTGCGTATCGACTTTAAGACCGACAGGGGCCTCATAGAGGTGATAGACGGCGAGGACGATCTTGCAAAGTATGAGATGATACGGTCGCACCCCTCGGTTGCGTCGTCCGGCACGCGGATCATGGCGATAGGGGGGGCCAGGAACGTGGCCCGCATAAGCGAGATTGGCGACATCATCTGCTATGACAACAAGGCGCCCCAGACGGGCTCCATATTCCTGGAGGATCCCTCGTTCTCGTTTGACTATGCACACATACTGCCCCTAGTCGAAAAGTGCTCCATACTGCACGGCCACACGTCGTCGGTAATGGTCGAGCTGGTAGGGCAGATGAAGGACAACCTTCTGGTCGACTTTGGGGTGGCAAAGGAGATCATAAAGGAGGTGGTGTCCGTGTTCGACCACAAGTTCTTCATAAACGAAAAATACGTGGCGGGGCGGGACGACGCCCACTATACGGTGAGGTTCGACGGCCCGAGGGGCAGGTTCGACCTGCAGGTGCCAAAGGACACGACGTACCTGCTGAGCGGCGAGGCGACCGTGGAGAACCTGGCAACGGAGCTGATCAGGCTGCTTGCGCCAAAGATGCCGCCAAACGTGGAGGCAGTCGGCGTCTACATATACGAGGGATACAACAAGGGCTCCCACATCATAACAAAGATCAGGGATATTGAACAATGAGCAGCGGCAGTGACGGTGACGGGGGCAGCAGCGGCAGCGGCAGCGGCAGCGGCAGCAGGAGGGCCCCCACAATAACGGAAAAGGCCTGGAACCCGGGGCTCGAGTCGGAGATACGCAAAAAGTGGCAGGACGAGGACACCTACAGGTTCACCATTCAGGAGAAGGGCCAGAACTATACGATCGACACGCCGCCCCCGTACCCGTCAGGCAGGCCCTGGCACATCGGGGCCGCGGCCCACTACTCGCAGATAGACATGATAGCCCGCACCGCCCGCATGTCCGGCAAGAACGTCTACTTTCCCATCGGGATAGACAGGAACGGGCTGCCAGTCGAGATATACACGGAAAAAAAGCACAACATCAGGATGCGGGAGACTGACCGCACCGAGTTCCTGGGGCTGTGCAGCGACTCGCTTGACGAGCTGGAGTCCGAGATGGTCCAGATAATGGACGGGCTCGGGCTCAGCGGCGACACGTCCAAAAGATACCGCACCGACACGCCCCGGTACAGGGCGCTCACACAGGCCACGTTCATCAGGATGTGGCGCAACGGGGACGTCTACCTGGCAAACAGGCCCAACAACTACGACTGGGTGTCCGGCACCACCATAGCGGACGCGGAGATCGCGTATGCCGAGATGCCCGCAAAGCTCGTACACATGAGGTTCAGGCTCGAGGCCCCGCGGGAGGACGGCGAGGACCACATCATAGTCGCGAGCACCAGGCCCGAGCTGCTGTGCGCCTGCAGGGCCGTGATAGTGAACGCCGACGACGAGAGGTACTCGGGGTGCGCGGGCCGGACCGTTACGGTGCCAGTCACAAACCAGAAGGTGCCCATACTCGAGCACCACTCTGCAAGGGCCGAGTTCGGGTCGGGCGCCGTGATGGTGTGCAGCTATGGCGACCAGAACGACGTGGCGCTGTTCAGGGAGCTGGAACTGGAGGAGGTGGCCGCCATCGGGCTCGACGGCCGCATGACCGGCGCCGCGGGCCCCTACGCGGGCCTCAGGCCAAAGCAGGCAAGGGCCAAGATCATCGAGGACATGCTGGAGTCGGGGGATGTAATCAGCAGGGTGGAGGAGATAACTCACCGCACCCCGGTGGCGGAGAGGAGCAGGAACCCCATAGAGATAATCCCGATGGAGGAGTACTATATGAAACAGATGGACTATACGGACCGAATCAGGGAGATGGCAGAGGGGATAACCTTCCACCCTCCCATGCACAAGCAGGTCCTGTTCAACTGGCTCGAGTCCATAAACATGGACTGGCCCATATCGAGGCGCCGCTACTACGGCACCGAGATCCCCGCGTGGCGCTGCAAAAAGTGCGGCGACACGTACGTGCCGGAGCCTGGAAGGTACTACAGGCCCTGGACTGAGGAGTGCCCCGCCCGGGAGTGCCCCAAGTGCGGGGCGTCGGACTTTGCCGGCGAGGAGCGCACGTTTGACACGTGGATGGACTCGAGCATATCGCCGCTGTTCATATGCGGGTACGCGGGCGGCGGGGCGGACGGTGCCTCCGACAACGGGGCAGGCGACAGGTTCGAGAAACTGTACCCGGCCTCCATCAGGCCCCAGGCAAAGGACATCGTCAGGACCTGGCTGTACTATACGCTGCTGCGGTGCGACAAGGTGACGGGCACGGCGCCCTGGTCGGAGGCGTGGATAATGGGGTACGGGCTTGACGAGCACGGGCTGAAGATGAGCAAGAGCAAGGGCAACGCGATAGACCCCCTCCCGGTGATAGAGAGGCTCGGGGCCGACACGTTCCGGTTCTGGAACGCAAGCGAGGTGAACCACGGGTACGACTTTAGGTGCAGCGAGCAGAAGATAGAGTCGGCAAAAAAGTTCCTCAGCAAGCTGTGGAACGTCTCCAGGTTCCTGTCGTCGTTCGAGGTACCGGACGGCGGCGGCGGGGGGGACGGGGGCGCGGACCTGCTGGTGCAAGACAGGTCCGAGCGCGATAATCTGCAGGACGCGGACCGGTGGATACTCGGGGAGCTTGACGTGCTGATACGGCAGTGCCGCAGGGGGTATTCGGAGTACAACTTTTTCACCCCCGCCGTCGCGGTCAGGGAGTTCACGTGGAACGTGTTTGCCGCGCACTATATCGAGATGGTGAAGGGGAGGGCGTACGGGCTGGGCTTTTCTGAGGGGGAGCGGCTGGCGGCCGTACGGACGCTTCACGCCGTGCTGCATACCATACTGAGGCTGCTTGCACCCATCACGCCGTTCATCACCGAATACCTGTGGCAGAGCATGTACGCCGCGCCCGGCGGCAGGAGCATACATCTTGAGATGCTGCCCGGCCGCACTCCGGCGCCTGACGGCCCTGACGGCGATGACGGCACCGCCACAACCAAGGCGATAACAGAGTTCAACTCCATGGTGTGGAACAGGAAAAAGTCCGAGAACCTGTCGCTAAAGGACGGGATTGCACTGGAGATTCCAGATGCCCTAAAGCCGTTTGAGAGGGATCTGAGGGCTATGCACAACATAACAAACGGTGGCTAGTCGCGCCTTTTGCGCCGCCGCACCGCGTCCACAAAGTGCTGGTGTATGGAAAGGTCGCCTGCCAGCTCGGGGTGGAACGCCGTGCCGATTATGTCGCCCTTGCGGACCGCGACTATCCTGCGCCGCGGGTTGCCGCCGCCATCGGTGGCCGCATCACCATTGTCATTATCACCGCCACCAACACCACCACCGCCGCCCACGCCAGGCGGCAGCTCGCAGAGCGCCTCCACGTCCGGCCCAGTCCCGCATACGACGGGGGCCCGGATAAAGACGCCCTTGAAGTTTGATATCGCAAGAGATTTGATGTCCAGCTTGGTCTCAAAGGACTGGCGCTGGCGCCCGAAGGCGTTGCGCTGCACCTCTACGTCAAGCACCCCCAGAAGCGGCTGCCCGTCGAGCCTTCCGACCGTCCGGTCGTCGGCTGACCTTGCAAGCATGATGAGCCCCGCGCATATGCCCAGGACCGGCATGCCGTCGCCGTTGATCCTCTCCCGTATGGCGTCAAGCACGCCGCCTGCAGCGGAGAGCCTGCCGATGGTGGTGCTCTCGCCTCCCGGAATTACGAGCCCGTCCAGCCTTGCTATCTCGCCGGCGGTCTTTACCTGCAGCACGGCGTCGTCCTCAAAGCCGCGCGGCGCCTTTAGCGCGCTCGATACGGCGGCCACGTTCTCTGCCACGTCGCCCTGTATGGACAGCACCCCTATGCGGACGCCTTTCCTGTTGCTGTTGCTGTTGCTGCCGCCGTCGCTACTCATGCCGACGCCCCCCTCTCCTGCATGCGCAAGTCAAGCGTCTTTACGTCAAGCCCCAGCATGGACTGCCTCTCGTCGATCATCTTTTGCGCCTCGCATACCACGTCGGGATCGTCCCAGTACGTGGTCGCCATAACTATGGACCGCGCCCGCTCGGCCGCGTCGTCGGAGCTGAATATGCCGGACCCGACGAATATCCCGTCGCACCCAAGCGACATCAGGTATGCCGCGTCCGCGGGGGTGGCGATGCCGCCGGCCGCAAAGTTTACGACAGGCAGCCTTCCCAGCTTTGCAGCCTGGTCCAGCATGTCGTACGAGACGCGAAACTCTCTGGCCAGCCTTATCATGTCCTGCCTGTCCCCGGACTCCCTGACCGCCCTTATGACGCGCATCTCGTCGTTGAGCTTCTTGATGTGCGTGACGGCCTCGGCCACGTTGCCGGTTCCCGGCTCGCCCTTTGTGCGTATCATGGCCGCGCCCTCCTCTATGCGCCTGAGGGCCTCGGCAAGCGATCGCGCCCCGTTTACAAACGGCGTGGTAAAGTCCCACTTCCATATGTGGTGGGACTCGTCGGCGGGCGTGAGCACCTCCGACTCGTCTACCATGTCGACGTTGCAGGATGCCAGCACCCGGGCCTCGGCCACGTGCCCTATCCGGCACTTTGCCATTACGGGTATCGTAACGGAGTCCATGATCTCCTCTATGACCTTGATGCTTGCCGTGCGGGCGACCCCGCCTGCGCGCCTGACGTCGGAGGGCAGCTTGTCAAGCACCATGACTGACACGGCGCCCGCCTCCTCCGCGATCCTGGCCTGCTCTGTGTTGGTCACGTCCATGACGACCCCGTTTTTGAGCATGTGCGCGAACCCGCGCTTCAGCCTGGCGGTGCCCCGCATGGAGTCGGCGGAGCCGGACTTGTCGCGCACGATCCCGGCCGCGTCACCGCGCTGCCCCGACAGTGATATCATACGTGGGATCGACGCCTCAGGCTATTTTATCTATTTGCCCCGGCTCCTGTGCATTATCTGGCGGTGACTCCAATCCTCCATCTTTGAGATCCGATCCGCTTCTTGTCAGTGTGTGAACCTGGGTGATTGTAATCTGTACCCAAAAACAGGACGTGTAGTCAAGACGCGACGGGAGCTGCTCATGACTCTTTAAAAGCTACAGTCCTGTAATACGTGCATGAAGGCCGGTATTGTTATTGTGGCGCTCCTTGTGATCGTCGTGCTGGCCACTGCCACTGCCGCTTATGCCGAGATACCCGACTGGGTCAGGATCGTGGCTGACCTTTGGTCGGAGGGACACATAGATGATGACACATACCTAAGCACCATAACGTGGTTGATAGACAATGGATTCATTGTATTGCAGGCAGACCCGGTCCAGCAGCAGCCGGGTACAGATGCATACGACGGAAGACCGACACACGATGATAATCCTCCTAGGGAAGAGGCCAAGCCCACAGTCACGCCCCCGACTGACGTATCGGTCAACGCCGCCGGAATCCTTACCGCGCTGCCCTACCTTGGAGTGGCGTCTGCCACCGACGCCGCGGGCGGTTCGCCCGTAATTACGAACAACGCGCCCGACATGCTTCCGATCGGCACCACCACCATAACGTGGAATGCCACGGACTCGTCTGGGAACTGGGCCACCGCGACACAGCTGGTGACCGTATCTGAGGGCGATCTCGACTCCGACTGGCACTACGCGCTGAGGTGGTACGAAGGACATTGGGGGTACGCTGCCATAACGTTCGCAAAACACTTCGACAGCCTGACCATAGAGCCGAGTGACGTTGGGGATGGCGACGCGCACCTGTTCAAGACGTTCCGCACCGACGACATACGAAACCGCAACATTACGATCAAGTCCGACGCGTCCAGCCCACAGAATGTGACGATATATGTTCTGGACGGGGCGTACTCAAAGCACGTACCGTCGGACTTTACCCTGCCGGGCGGGCCCGCCCTCAAGGGCGGCGGGATACTGGCATCGTATTTGCTGCCTGACATGCCCGAATCGTTCGAGCCTGACTGGACACGCTCTCAGCTGGATGAGACCACGCTCGTCATATCGCTGGAAAAGAAGGTTCCGATTAAGAATTTCAAGATACACTCAGTCGAGTTTGAAGGACACTCCAAGTGGACGTTTGAGGACTACAAGGTGCAACAGAGAGGCGACAAGGGGACGTACCTCCTGCTGCCCACTCGTCCGTCCGTGCACAGCCTTCCGGTCCACGACACCTTTGACAGATCGCTTGACGGATGGACGTACTGGGGACACACGTCAGACTATGCCTTCGTGCGGGACTACTCGGCTGGCAGGCCCGCGCCGTCCGCGTCCATAAGCATGGATCAGTTCGACGTATTCTCGGGCATGAGCAAGATAGTCGACGTATCTAGCATGCAGGACGGCCAGAAGCTGACACTGTCGTATGACTACCGCGCGTCCTCCGGCTCGACTCACAGCTTTGTGACAAACTCGTTCCTGCGCGTGCTTGACGCGGACACCGGGGAGGTACTGTTCAAAGCCGAGCCGGCGTACGGCGGCACCACGGATACGGGATGGCAGTCATACAGCACGGATCTGACAGACGAGACGGCAGGCTCCGACCGGATCGAGATAGTGCTCGGGCTGCACGACTCTTGGGTTGCAAGCTGGGGCCAGATCAACTGGTATGACAACGTGGCAGTGTACGCGACAAACTAGTAATGGCATGCGCCAAATCGTGTAGAAGACAGCACCTTGCTGACAGCGGCAAAGTTACAACCAACGTCCGAATGCACAGGGATCTACCCGCCAATCGGCCGGGGCTATAGCATAATGGTTAGTTCTCGCCGCGGCCCTAGCCCCGCTGTCACAATCGTCGTCACGGCTGCCGCTTTTGCAGGTCCTCTATGATCCCGTCAAGCTCCGACTCCACCATGGTAATTATAGGCGGTATGAACCCGGACGTGACGTTCTGCTCCGGCCAGTGGAGCTGGTTGGCCCTGCCGTTGAGCGTCACCTTTACGTTTGACTTTTGGTATTCGGTCGCATTCTCAAACACCGGGAACGACTCCGACGGGATGGAGATGAACCCGGTCTCCTTTATGAGGGCCCTGATCTTTGCAAGCTTTGCGTCGTCAAGCTTGGACTTTATGTCGGGCCTGAGGTACCCTTGGTCGGAGACGGTATACTTTACCTCGCCGTCGTTCTTTATGACCAGAATCTCCGTATACTGTGAGCCTACCCGCTCTGTTATGCCGTGCGAGACCTTTTTGAGCTGGTGCTTTGTGTACTCGATGTCTATAGTGTCAAAGGAGTGGGCCGCTGACACGGGTATCTCGTTTTTGGTCAGGAGGGGCACCGAGATGAGGAGCGCCATGACGACCGGAATGGCGCCCAGAGCCAGATAGAACGGCCTTACCATGCGGTATGTATGTCGTGTCGTCAAATAAGTTTGATTCCAAGCGCCTAGGTGCAGGCCTAGGCCTCCTGTTTGTGAAATCTGTAGGTGTAGGATGACGGGCATGAGTTTTCAATGGATCTGAACCATGCTGTTTTGGACTGCTCTGGCCGCCCTATATGGTGTAGCGGATTGGCACCGTCACGCTCGCGTCAGGCAGACCTGTAGGTGCAAAACGCACTATGGCTTGACTATAACTCCCGTCCTGCTATGGTTGCTGTGATAAGCGATGGCGGTACGGCCGCCGCATCTGGAGGCGGACCAAGCTCTGCTGACCGAGTGCCTGATGCCGCCTAGATTCACTAGTGAGCACAGCGCCGGTCCCTTCACTCGACTTGGCTCCTGTTTGGGCCGATACGGCCAGTGTGTGGATTTGCCCGTCGTGCGTCAAAGATATCTGTCGTGTGGAATTTGTACCTGGTTGTCGGAGGACGTGAATTCATGCTCGTCTATCCGCTGTGCTTTTATAACATATCTTGCTAAATTAAACAGGGAAAATCTCACATGGCCAAAAAGATAACCAAAGAAGAGAAAGAAAAAATCATAGAGGATCTCCTAAACAAACACCACAAGGTATACGATCGGCTGGCAGAACTGTAAATGTACTATCCCACAGTTCAAGATGTTGAATTCATCATCGAAAAGCTAAACCGACGTTACAACATGAACGTGACTATAATCAACAGGGGACAGCTAGATTTTGCCTTAGAGGTTATGTTTCCAATTCGGTGGGTGGGCTTGTTCTTGCCACCGAATTCGCACCGGCACCGTTAGTGGCGCCACAGAAGAATCACGCGTGTCACCTGTCAAGAATGCCTTCCCAATGCCCCGCTTGACGACAGGCTAAGACTGCATCATTCTGTTCGAAGCTGATGCAGTCTGGGCCTGCTCTTGCACGTCAAGACCAGCCCAACTCAGGACCCGCCCAACGCAGATAATATTTTTAACGCTTGTGGGGGGAATTTACACCATGAGCACGACGGTGCAAAAAAAGACATACTCTGTCGTAATAACCAAGGATCTTGAAGAGGGCGGATTCGTCGCCACTTGTGACGAGCTTCACGCGGTATCGGAAGGGAACACGTTTGGTGAAACGATGGAGAACATGAGGGAAGCGATGGAGCTAGCAGCCGAGGAGGGCGGGCACGCAACGGACTTTAACATGCTCGTCATGGAACAGTAATGGCGAGATTTCCGCGGGTGTCGGGCAACTAAATGACAAGGTACCTGCAGAAAAAGGGATTTGCCATAACCCGGGGGAAGGGAAGCCACATGACGTTGCGTAACGAAGATCTCGTCACGGTCGTGCCCGCGGGGAACAAAAACTTAGGATCCGGACGCAGTTTTCCATACTGCTGTATGCGGGTATGCGCAAGGAGGAGTTCGTAGGTGATTATGAACGCGGCTTGGTGAAATAGTACGTATGAAAAAAGCCGACGTGCAAAAATACGAACTTCCCAAGCGACGCTGCTTGATCGGGCTGGCACGCCAGAGGTACGATATTGCACCCTTTTTGCAGCCGCATGCGGCACACGCCCTAGGCCGCCCGCTGTGGCATCCTGCCGCCCCCATTCTCCGTCACCGCCCGGCCATTGTCCGGCACAGACGCGCCGCCCCGGACTTGCCCATGAGGGTTCGCAAAACATGTGATCCATGGACCCGCAGGACCGCCGCAAAAAACGGCAGAGTCGCAGGCATGGGCCCGGGCTCGCACAGGTCTGCCTCATATAGCTTAAAATTCAAGCATGCCGGCGTAATACCGTGGGGTCGTAGCCTAGCCTGGTAGGGCGACAGTATCTACACAGATCACCGCTAAGGGCTCCAGAGGTAAACTAAGCAAACTGACTCACGGATGATGTAAGTTTGGAGCTGTAGTGACCCGTAGGTCGCCGGTTCGATTCCGGTCGGCCCCACGTCTACATCACAGCACGGCCACGCGAGCTGCGCGCGGCCTGTATCGTGGTACGGGGCCCACTCCATCCCCGCAGCAGCCACCACGGCTCGTCACTGCGCACGGGACAGGTCACGCGCCACGCCCGTTCTGCCCCCGCTTGAGCACGTTCAGGGCGGAGCCCGCCTCAAACCACCCTATCTGGAGCTTGTTGTACGAGTGAGCGAGCAGTATGTCCTCCGACTTGCCGTTCGCATGCGTTACCGTGCATGTGACTGGCCTGCCGGGCTCCATGTGCGACAGTCCGTGCAGGCTTATGCGGTCGTCCTCCCAGATTCGGTCATAGTCTGTGGGATTTGCAAAGGTCAGGGCCAGCACCCCCTGCTTTTTGAGGTTGGTCTCGTGTATGCGGGCAAGGCTCCTTGCGATGACCGCGGCGCATCCCAGATACCGCGGCGTCATTGCAGCGTGCTCCCTGCTGCTGCCCTCGCCATAGTTGTGATCCCCCACTATGACCCACTTTACGCACTGTTCCTTGTACTGCCTTGCGATGGCCGCAAACTGCTCAGTCTTGCCTGTCAGCGCGTTCTTTCCGGAGCCCACCTCGCCCGTGAACGCGTTGACGGCGCCAAGCAGCAGGTTGTCGCTCAGCCTGTCGAGGTGGCCCCGCAGCGACAGCCACGCGCCGGCAGGCGAGATGTGGTCGGTGGTGCACTTGCCGTGGGTCTTTACCATCACGGGCATCTCCTCGTAGTCCTGGCCGTCCCACGACTCAAAGGGCTCCAGCTTTTGCAGCCTGCCGCTGTCCGGGTTTATCTCGACCCTTACCTTCTCCGCGTCCCCGGGCGCAGGCGGCTCCACGTACACCGAGCCGGGGCCCTCGAATCCCCGGGGCGGCACCTCGGGCGCCGGCGGGGGCGGCTCGAGCACGTGCCTCGTGCCGTCTGCAGACACGAGCTCGTCTCTCGTGGGGTCAAACGAGAGCCGTCCCCCCAGCGACAGCGCTATGACCATCTCCGGGCTGCCGATAAAGTTCAGGGTCGAGCGCCTGCCGTCGTTGCGGCCCGGAAAGTTGCGGTTGAACGTGGTTACGATGGTGTTCTCGGCGCCGGGCTCGAGCTCGGGCCTGTTCCACTGCCCTATGCAGGGCCCGCAGGCGTTTGCCAAGACGGTCGCGCCGATGCCCCGCAGCGACTCCATCTGCCCGTCGCGCTCTATGGTGGCCCGTATCTGCTCGGATCCCGGCGTTACAAGCAGCGGCACCTTTGACGCGATGCCGAGCCTGCTTGCCTGCTCCGCCAGGCTGGCCGCGCGCGACATGTCCTCGTATGACGAGTTGGTGCAGCTGCCGATCAGCGCCACTGATATCTCGTCGGTGTACGAGTTTGACTCCACGTCCCCTGCAAGCCCCGAGATGGGCCTTGCCAAATCCGGCGTGTGCGGCCCCACGATGTGGGGCTCCAGCTCGGACAAATCGATCTCTATTATCTGGTCAAAGTATTTTTTGGGGCCATCCGCGACGCCGGGATCGGCCGTGAGCAGCTCCTGCGCGTACTCGTCTGCCAGCCCCGCGATCTCGGCGCGCCCGGTCATCTTCAGGTACGCTGACATCCTCTCGTCGTACGGGAACACGGAGCAGGTCGCGCCTATCTCCGCGCCCATGTTCGTGATTGTCGCCTTGCCCGTGCAGCTTATCGACGAGGCGCCCTCGCCAAAGTATTCCACAATCGAGTTGGTGCCGCCGGATACGGTCAGGATCTCGGCCACCTTTAGTATGACGTCCTTGGGGGCCGCCCACCCGCGCAGGGAGCCGGTGAGTTTTACTCCGATCATTTTTGGATACAGCAGCTCCCACGGGCTTCCGGCCATCACCTCGGCCGCGTCAAGCCCCCCGACCCCGACTGCAACCATGCCGAGGCCGCCGGCGTTCGGGGTGTGGGAGTCGGTGCCTATCATCAGCCCCCCCGGGAACGCGTAATTCTCAAGCACCACTTGGTGTATAATGCCGGCGCCTGGCTTCCAAAAACCGCACCCGTACTTGGCCGCGGCGGTGCGCAGGAACTCAAAGACCTCGTTGTTTTTGCCAAGCGATGTCCTCATGTCCTCCTCGCCGCCGGACTCGGCCCGTATCAGGTGGTCGCAGTGGACCGTTGTGGGTATTGTAACGCGGCCCAGCCCGGTCTGCATGAACTGCAGCATCACCATCTGCCCCGTGACATCCTGCAGGGCGACCCTGTCGGGCCTCAGGAACACGTAGTCCTTGCCCCTTGCGATGGGTTCTGACGGCGCGCAGTCAAGGTGGCCTGCAAGTATCTTTTCGGCCAGGGTCAGCGGCCCTGCACCAGCCTTACTACTGCGGTACCTCTCCAGCCTCTCGGACATTGCGCTGTATGTGTCGTGCACAGTCTCAATCGTGGTCTTGCTCATTATCGTTACGAGCTTGGCGGGGGCCGGCCCGAATTTAACTCTAGACTGCGCCGCCGCACCGGGATGTCGTGGAGCCGTGTAGCAGGCGCCGCCTTCCAGCAATATACAATTATAAGCAAAAAGCGGCCATACAGGGCGTTGTCAGCCATCCCCAGCACCGCCCCTAGGAGCCGCGCATAATGGTCAACAAGGGCTTTCCAAAGTTCGGCATGTCGCAGGCCGGCGCGTTCGTGGCGGCCCTCAAGAACTACAACCTGCCTGACTTTATACTTGCAATGATAGCAAAGGAATGCAAGTCCGACCTTCTGGAGCGCGGCAGGATAGACGATCGCCTGCAGAGCATGAACGACGAGGCGCTCTCTATGCTCCACCGCATATTCGTAGAGTGCGAGGAGGACGAGGCAGGCAAGTACGCCCAGTACAGGTTCTACGCGTTCGTCTCAAGTGTGTACCACAAGTGCACCGTGCTGGTCAACGAGACGATACCCGGCGCGTCGGGCAAGAACCACCGCGTGCAGGTCGCCGTAAAGAACGCGGGCGGCGTGTACATCGCAGTCGCCACGAACAAGGCCACCGGCAACCCGGTGGGCGCAAAGGACACGGAGAGGTTCTACAAGGTGGTCGACGACATAAAGAGCGGCGAGCAGGGGACCATGCTGACTGACGCCATATACGGGTCCTCCACCGGGTTCAAGAGGGACGCCACCAAGGAGCTTGCAAGGCTCAACGGCCAGAGGCCGGACGACCCGGAGAACAGACTGGAGTTCAAGGCGGCAAACTTTGAGAATACCATATACTCTGTGACCAAGTGCTGATCAGCCTGATTCGAGCGCGGACGCGTCCACGACAAGGAACGACGGCCTCTCCTCCGTAACCTTGTGCGAGCCGTCATACTGGACAAACTCCAGCTGCGAGAACACATGTTTCGTCCACAGGTCGTGCACGTCCTGTATGTGGCGCTTGTTACCCTTCATGCGCAGCATCTCGTGCAGTATCTGGTGCGACACGACGGTGCAGTTTTTCTCCGCGAAGAACAGGTCGGCGTCCTCCTCGGATATGTCCGCATCCTTGGGGGACTGCCAGTACGCCATGCCAAAGTTCTCGGCGTGGTACCCCTCGCACGTACAGTCCGTCCAGATGGGCCTAAAGTACGTGAGGTAAAAGTGGTAGGTCTCCTTGCCGCGGTGCTCGTGGTCCCTGACGAGCGTGTGCATGTTTATGCGGTCGAACACGCCGCGGGGGTTTGCGACAAGCTCGTCGCACCTGACCTCGTATGAGATGCCGAACTTTTCGCGTATCCAGGAGCCGTAGAACGCGGCCATCCTCTGGACGTAGTTGTAGTCGCGGCCCGAGGCGGCCCTGTTCTGCTCGTGCTTTGTGACGAATATGAAGTGGAGCACGGGCATTGCGTGTGCTGTGTTTGGGTGGGTTATTGATGTTGTCGTGTCACTTGTAAGCGGTGGGAGCCCGTAGCCGCCCGCTACTACATATGGAAGTGAGAAAAAATCATAGTGCGCGGCTCATGACTGGCCCTCGATGCCCATCAGGGTGAGCGTCGAGCGGATCTTTTCGATCTTCCTGATCTTCCAGGTGATCGTCTCCCTGAGCTTTTCGACCGTCTCGGACTCGATCTTTGCCAGTATGTCATACGCACCAAACGTGCCGTGAACCTCGATGACGCCCTCAAGACCCTTCAACTGGTTGATGATGTCCTCCTCGGAGCCCAGCTCACAGTTTATCAAGACATACGCTGTTGCCATGGCAGCTGTCAATACGGGGCATATATCAACAGTTCGCGCGGCAGCGTGTGCGGCCGGCACGGCCTGCGCGCTACAGTGCCAGTGGCTGGGCCGCTGCTCAGGGGCCGTCCTGCTGCTCTGACATCCGGATTACCTCGTCCCACACGTCCTTGGGGACCGGCATGACGGACAGGCGCGATATGCGCAGGAGGTCCCATCCTGCCATCTTCTTGTTCTGCTTGATCTCCGCCAGCGTGACGGGCCTCTTCAGCGGCTTCTTGTACTTTACGTCCACCACCACGAACCGCTCGTCTGCCTCCTCTGGATTCGGGTACGGCTCTGACGTAACCTGCATGATTCCGACTGCCCTCTTCTCCTTGCCCGTGTGATAGAACAGCACTAGGTCGCCGGGCCCCATGTTGCGTATGTGCTTGAGCGCCAGGTTGTTGTGGACGCCGTCCCACATGGTGGTGCGGTCGCGTTTCAACTGCTCAAACGAGTAGGCGCTCGGTTCCTGCTTTGCAAGCCAGCGGTTTGCCAACGCGTCGCGTGGCGCGGCCCCCGCTATATGGCTTGGGATTGTTCCCCAGTTCTGACTCGCGCGGGATCATCGGTGCTTTAGCCAAACCCTCACCAGGTTCTCTAACCGGGGGTCGCCCTCTGTGTAGCACGCCTGGGTGAACCGAAAGTCACCGGCATCGATACGATCGCATCATCCCGGTCCGTCTGCGTGCTTGCTCTTGGGCGACACGCGTTGCGCAGCCGATCTAAAAAGGATTTAGAATACGCTGCCTCTTGCTTGCTGGACGCGCCCAAGATCGACTTATTCGGTCTGTTATTCTTCCAGCCGCCCATAATGTCACGTTACGTGGTATTGTTTGAAGGCTCGTCTTCAGGCAGGCGGTGAGCCGACCAGACGCGCTATGCCGTCTTTCAGCTCAGTGGAATGTATCCATGGTATGGAGCGCGCCGTCAGTGACGTGTCGGCCCTGCTCTCGCGCACGTCCCCCTCCAGTGGATCCGCGTACTCCGGGGCCACATCCACGCCATAGGCCTGAATCATAACCTGAGCCAGCTCGTTTATGGTGGCGCTCCTGCCCGTCCCCACGTTGAAGAAGCCGTCGCGCGTATCGCTGGCCATGGCAGCCAAGTTGGCCGACGCCACGTCCTCCACGTACACAAAGTCGCGCGACTGGGAGCCGTCCCCGTTGACCACCGGCGGCCTGCCCCCCTCCAGCCTCCTCATAAACTGGGTTATCACCCCCGCATACGCGCTGGTCTGGCCTACCCCGTACACGTTAAAGTATCTCAGTCCAATTACCCCGGCCCCGCCCGTCATGTACTCTTGGGATATGATCTCGGCCTCTGCCTTGGTGGCGCCGTAGGGGTTTATGGGCGTACGGGACGCGTCCTCCTCGCGCATCGGCATGCGTTTGGCGTCTCCGTACACGCTGGCGCTGCTGGCGTACACGACCCTTGCCCCGTGCCTCTTTGCCACGTCAAGGACGTTCCTTGTGCCGTTCACGTTCACGTCCTGGTACTCGTCCCTCATGTCAAACGATTGCTGGACCGACACGAGGGCCGCCTCGTGGAACACGCCGTCACATCCGCCCGTAGCGGACTCCAGGGCGTCCAGATCCCGGATGTCGGCCTTTGTGAACTCTATCCTGTCCATGATGCCGAGCAGCCTGTCCTTGGAGCCCGCATGCAGGTTGTCCAGCACCCGCACCGAGTGCCCTGCGGCAAGCAGGGCCCTTGCTATGTGGCTTCCGATAAAGCCGGCCCCGCCGGTCACCAGGTATCTCATACGTAGTGGCTCCTCGCACGCCCTGAATTCGGCCGGGTTATAATTCGCGCGGCACCGCGTTCTCTGAAAGCAGCGGCCGCCTGCTTGACGCATTTGCGGCGTCTGTGGACATCACAAGTCTGGCCGTATAGTTACATGATCCTGCCGCCCTCTATGATGAATCCAAGACGGCCGGACTGGGTTCCGTCATTGTCGGATTTTTGCGGACTTTATTTGTCTAAACAGCATCGTCAGCCACCTTCAACCAAGAAACCGTGACAAAACTCACCCTTCTGAATTTTTTGGTTGTATATGAATTGATGAACGTCACTATATATACCGTCTAACATTCTGAAATGAGGCAGATGAGTAAAAAAACAAGAATCGTATTTTTATATAAATCCTCAGATCCATTCTTTACCGGACACCACTCTGATAATACGAGCTATGAATTTTTGATCATGGCCATGCAAAATAACAAAAACATAGACTATAACATCATTCCAGTATCGCATGAGTATGACGTTGGAAAATTAAAAAACAAGTGCGATGCCGTCATTCTTGCAGGTTTTCGTGACTATAACATGCCCAAAATACATGGCCTCAAGGCACTCAACGTGCCGATACTTGCTCGTATAGGAGACTTTCATGATGTGACACGGTATGGCATCGGGGAAGACAATTACGACGATTACGGCATCAGCTGCACATTTAATTTCATGAGTGAAAAATATTTTTACGAATATTATCCCGCACACATGAATTACAGGGAAATTTTCTTTGGAATTGATCCACCGTTATATGAAAACTTAACACCTTACGAGGATAGAATAAAGCACAAAATTCTAGTTTCCGGGGCAATTCAACGTTATCCATACAAGCCTATTATGATATACAGGCGCATTAGATATTTTATGAAAGACATTTTTAAAAACCCAGAGAAATTACCGTTAAAGACGCGTGTATTGCACCAGCGCCCGCCCTTCTATCATTATTATAAATTAAGATCTGATTGTAGCCATCTCGGATACGTCGAATATGGACGCAGGATAGAAAACGAGTCATATCCCATGATGCTGTCTAGATACAGGGGGGCCATCGCGGCCACTACGTACTATCCCACCATAAAATACTGGGAAATTGCGGCCGCAGGCTGCCTCACATTCATGGAAATCACGGATAAAAATCATGGCTCGTACTTGGGATTCCAAGACAAGAAAGACTGCATCGTGATAAACGAGGACAATTACAAGGATCGCTTTGAGGAATATCTGGCAGATACCGACAATCCCACGTGGCAAAGAATCGCGGAGGCGGGGAGAAGCTACGCCATGCGGAAATTTAACAACAACAAAGCTGTGGAAGACATACTAGGGTTGATTGAAGAATTGTCATAGTTGGCTGCCTGCCGAGATTAGTTGGCTTCCCGTCACTTCTCTGAGAGCAGCTCCATGTACATCTTTTCATACTTCGATATGACCGCGCTCCACACCAACTGACTTGTCACGTATTTGTAAGCCGTCTCCACAATATCAGACGTTGGTATGGAACCATCAAGGATGCCATTTATGACATCTGCCATGCGTCCGGCATCGTCTAGCTCCACCAAGAATCCTGTCTTGCCGTCCTCCACCAGCTCGGGGACGCCACCGACCGACGTGGCCACCACCGGAACCCGCAGATAGAATGCTTCCTTTACAGCGGTGGGAAGGCTCTCCATTCTTGATGGAAGCACCATGACGGATGACTCTGTCAGGACGGACATCGCGTCTCGCCATTTTAGATCCGTGCAGTAGCGTACAGTACCGTGTATGTCCTGCTCGATACCCCTCAGTATATCGATCCCTTTTTCGTAGCTGTCACGCCCCACGTACGCTACCTGACCTGCTCGCTTTTGAGTACCTGTAAGACCCTCGAACATGGCGGGGTCTATGGCTGACGGCAGATATGCAAAATTATACCCCATGGTACCGTATTCTGCCGCCGTCCTTTTAGAATCCGTGGTCAGGACATCGGCCCACCCAAAGGCTTTGGTTTCGGCTGCATCTGCAAGTCTTGCGGCAGAGCGTGAGTGTATCATACCCATCTGCTCACCGTATACGCCATGTACGGAAAGCACTTTTTTTGCTGCTTTTGCGTACCGCATGGGGAGCGCCGACGGTACGTTAAAGGCGTGAACTATGTCGTACCGTTTGCTTGTCACGAGTGTCTTAAGGGTGGCCAAAATGGCAAAGCTGGGGTTTTTGAGGTTTTTTATTGGTATGTGAGGTACTTTCAGTAGATCTACATCGTGACCGCGTCTTTGAAGCTGATCGGCCAGCATGGCCGCATGGCCACCTATGCCGTCAACATATCGTGAGGATATGAAAAGTAGCTGCACAATCATGCTCTATGATCCGGGTTAAAAAAGTCATCTTGGTGGTCAACTTGACAGGTATGCCTCGACGGCCCGCAAGCCCGATCCGTCCAGTTTATTCGCAATCTTGCGATCGTTAGCGTAAGGCGGCAGATGAATAAGATCTCGTTATGGGTGTGATGGGGGGAGGGGGACAGGACTAAGACGCACTACAACTCGGCCGCGCTTATACCCCTGTTTGTGTCCCGCCTGATGGGGTACCACACAAGTACGATCCCTGCATATTATTGCAGGTTCAAAACGACGGAGACGCCGGATCCCAAGACTCATGCATGCTGATGTCGCAGAGATACAATCCTAGTGAAGCTGTGTCATCCCCAAACCACCGTGGAATCTCTCCTCTGAGCCAATCGGCTCATGTTTGGGTTAATTATTCTGAGTCTTCAGAGCAGAACCACTGACTGTGCTTTCGGGTTAACGGGGCTCTCGACTCAAGGTAAAAATATAGATTATTCAGATCGCGTCGCATACATATGATGCACAAAGCTCAACACAGCGGTGTCAGTTCGACAATCCTCGACGCTCATGATGTCAATACGCGCCTACGCACGGGACAGGTTCGCGTATGCGTCATAGGTATAGGCCGGATCGGCCTGCCGACCGCACTCTCATTTGCAAAGTCCGGACTCGCGGTAACCGGACTGGACGTCAACGAGGAACTGATATCACGTATACGCTCAGCCGACTTTCCGCTGGAAGACGAGCCCGGATACCGCGAGATCTTCGAGGCCGTACACGGCACAGACCTGTTCTCAGTTACTACGGATCCCGCCAAGGCCATACCGGATTCGGACGTCGTGCTACTCTCCCTGCCCACCCCCATGGACGACTCTAGCACCCCGTACTATACGGCCCTAGAATCGGTCGCGTCAGACCTGAACTCCCTGCTGACTCCTGGCTCCGTGGTGGTGGTAGAGAGTACGGTGGAGCCGGGCTTTGTAGAGTCGGAGATGGCGCCACTCATAGAGGGCGACCGTTCGAGGCTGAAGATCTCAGAAAACTTTGGCCTCGGAGCTTGCCCGGAGACTGCCAACCCCGGCGAGATATTGCGCAACTTTGAGAGCCTGCCGAGACTGGTGGGTGCCATGGATGCGAACACCGCCGACATAATCTCCAAGGTATACGGGCATGTATTTCCAGTAGACCTGATCAGGATGCCCGACTGTCGCACAGCCAACGCGGTCAAGCTTACCACCAACGTGTTTCGCGACGTCAACGTGGCGTTTGTAAACGAGCTGGCAATCCTCTTTGAGAATCTTGGTATAGACATTAACGTAGTGCTGGATGCCGCCAAGCGAAAGTACAACTTTGAACCGCACTATCCGGGGGCCGGGGTAGGCGGGCCCTGTCTGCCGGTAAACTCATACCAGCTGCTCAACACCGCATCCGGACTGGTGGGCGGCGATTCACTGCTCAGTATGGTCCGCGCCGGGCGGCGCGCCAACGAGGCTATGCCGTCGCACGTGGTAAATCTGATGTTTGACGGACTGCACGAGGCAGGTATCGCGGCGGATTCCGCGCCTGTAGTAGCGCTGTTGGGTGTATCATACAAGCCTAATGTGCGCGACATGCAGCTGGCCCCCTCCCGGGAGATAGTGCGGTTGCTGCGGTCCAAGGGCGTGGTGCGTATCAGGCTGTATGATCCATACTATGTGGGGGAAGAGATCCTCGGGGTGAAGGCGGCCGCATCTGCAGCTGATGCGATGCACGGGGCAGATGTAGCCGTACTAGTCACAGCGCACGAGGAGTTGCTGGCGCTAGACGCGCGCACTGTGTCAGAATCCGGCTGCAAAGTATTTGTAGATTCCATGAGGATAATGAGCCCCGAGGAGGCTGCGTCCGCGGGCTTGGTATACAGGGGGGTGGGGCGCGGAACCAGTAACGAGGAAGGTGACAATTCTGACAGGCATCCTTCCTGATGGCGCGGCATACGACCCTGCCGCGGCGCAGTACATCCTGACGCTACGTTACAACCCACTGCTGGCGTCTGTGTTGCCTGCCGTTACACCCCGCGACATGCGTCCGTCCACCCGCCACTCACCCTCGCCCGAAGTCATAGAGCGCTTGGCTGTGGCTGCCCTGCATGACATACTTGGCGCGTCTCCAGACGCGCGGGTCGCCGTCTCGCTGAGCGGTGGGGTCGACTCGGCTCTAGTGCTTGGTCTGATACGAAAGCACTTTCCGAACCTGAACGTATCTGCCATATCGGTGCGCTTTGAAGACGGATACGACGAGACAAAACGAGCCGCACGCATTGCAGAATCCCTCGGGGTGGAACAACACGTCATAGTGACCGTCGAGGACTATATGCGGGAGCTACCTGCAGCGATATCCGCCGCGGCATTGCCCATGTGGGATCTTCACTGGTACCACGTGACCAAGCGGGCCGTGGCCGAATCGGCCGACGTTCTGATATCTGGAGACGGCGGCGACGAGCTCTTTGGGGGGTACACGTTCCGGTATGAAGGCTTTCTGTCAGCGATCAAGGGCGCCGCCCCCACCGAGATTGCATCCCCCGATCAGAGGGTGCGCGCGTACCTAGACAACCACGCCCGCGACTACGTACCTGATCAGGAGAAGGTCTTCGGACCCCGCATGAACTTTTCATGGGATGACGTGCGGGGAGTGCTGCTCCCGTACTTTGGTGACAACGGACTGGATCCTCTGGAGCAAGTGTTCTTGGCAGACTACAAAGGCAAACTGGCCTATAATTTTGCGCACGTGAGTGGCGCAATGGCGCGTCACTTTGGCATCAGGACCGCCTCTCCTCTCCTTTCGAACGACATGATACGTCATGCCATGGGAATACAAGCTGCCAAAAAATACGATGCAGCGCGCGGCGTGGGAAAGCTGCCACTTCGCGCCCTGCTGCGATCAATGGGCAACGTGGATCGGCTGATGTCAGACTCCAAGATGGGATTTTCTCCCGACACCGTATCGTACTGGCAGCGGCGAGGCTACGACCTGTGCTCCCTATACCTGGGAGGCGGTTCGTCTAGAACCGTATCGCACGGATGGATAAGCGGGGAGTGGATCTCGCATAACATGTCACGCGATCTGCAGGATGTCAGGTATGTCAACAAGCTTCTAGGGCTGCTCGCCTTCGAGATATGGTACCGTATATTCGTAACAAGGGATCTTGACCCGGCGACAAGACTTTCCTAGCCTATTGCCGGATTCGCCGCCTTGACAAAATCATCGCATATCTTGTCCCAGTTAAAGTTGTCTTGTACAAACCGCCTGCCGTTTCTACCCATCTCCCTTGCTCCGCTCTCATCGCAGAGCAGCTCGCTAATTCTCGCAACTACGTCCTTGGGGTTCTGCCGTTTCACCAGAAAGCCGGTAATTTTGTCCCGCATTAATTCCGGTATGCCTCCCACGTCGGTAGCGATCACGGGCTTCTGCGCAAGCTGGGCCTCCTGCAGCGTTAGGGGCGACATGTCGATCCCACTGATCAGGGCGTATATGTCGATCTCTGCAAGGTATCTGTTTACAGCATCTGGATAGTCAAGATTCCCCAGCCACACAAAATTGTCGTGCTTTGAGAGCTGCGGGAGTATCCTGTCGCGGTACGGGCCGTCACCGGCCCAGTAAAATGTGACATCTGGCAGCGCCTCCATGACCCTTGGCAGCACGAGCATCTCGCGCGCCTTGCCCCAGATGTTGGCGCTCTGCAACAGTCCCACGCAGGGGTGCTTGAGATCCATACCGTCCATGTCGGCGCTATCCCACCTGGCCGGGTCTATCCCTTGGTATATAGTGCTCACAGGTTTGTCAGGATATCTCCGTTCCACTACATCCCTGAGGTAGTTGCATATGGGCAGTATCGCGGAGGATTCACGAAAGCATCTCTCCTCCATTTTGGACTTGATGTATCTGCCCACTCTCTTGACCGGGCCCCTGCCAATTGTTTCTTTGTACCATTGCATCTCCGACCAGTGATCTCCGCGCAGCTGCACGAGCAACGGTAGCCCTTTGTCCAATACCGCCTTGGCGAAGTGTCCATTCCTGTCAATCAGGACCGCATCCGGTTCGAACTCGTCAAATAGCTGGTTCGCCCTCTTCGCGGTCTGGAACCATGATGACACCCTGCGGTTGGGAAACCCATCATGTATGTCGGAATCTATTACCACCTTGCATTCTGTGCCCTTTCTTGACATGGCTGTAGCAAACTCTTTTTGGTGAAAGAGTTTGGAAGGAGCAGAGCCTATAAGGAGCCTCATGCCCGCAGCGTCGGTCATGACAGAGCCCACGCGTGATGAGATTTAAATCAGGCGTAAGGTTCGCTGACATATGAGGGCCGGGTTTCCGGCGGCCTCAAGCGTTTGGTGCGTGTGGTGTGAATGGCCGTTGGGCATTTCCCGATCAATTGACCTTACACGCGATGGCATCTGTTGCGTATTCGGTTTTCGGCTAGCAATCCCAATCAAACTTTTGTTTTGTCAGGTGACTTAACTTCTTGTTGTACGATCTGAAATACTCGATCAATTCATCATGCGTGTCTCGGTTCATGGGAGGATATATTTGTCCACGTTCAACGGACGGCGGGCAGGGGCGTGTGTGATCGGACGTTCAGGATCGGGGAAGAAGGGGAAGGGGGAAGAGGGAGCCGTCAAGAACTAGTGACCCGAATGAGACTATCAAAAAAGTGATCTGCCGCGACTAGGACTATCTGAGAGAGTACACGCAGACTGACCGCCGTCGTTTATCTACTGCTTATGACCCTATACTCACGGCGATCTCGACGGGTACGAGCCCACGTTCTGCGGGGGAAGGGTGGGCATGCGCACTCGCCGCACGCCGAGGTGGTCCCACACTTTTACCAGCACCGCTTGCGGGTCGGCGATAAAATCATCAAAATTAACAATCAACATCTTGTCGACTGGGAAGTATTTGTCCCACCGTTCAAGGTGACGGGCGTATTCTCCATGCCTGCGGTACATGTGCCATGGATTGCCCATCATGTCACCGCGCAGATATTCAGCGTGCCGTTTCGCCTCGAGCTCCAACGCAATTTCGAATGTCGGTGCGGTCTCGTACCCGCCACGGCGCGCCATGTGGTAGTGGGAATACGCCCGGTCCGTCGGGTCGCGTAACATCACGATGATCTTGGCGCGCGGAGTCATCTCTTGTATGCGCTTGGCTATCGGCAGCGGGTGCGCCAGATAAGATGCAGAAGCCTCACCTGTGATGCGTCCACGGCGTCGGATCGGAAAAAAGGACCGGTAATAATGTTCGCCATATTCCCACCGTA
This sequence comes from Nitrosopumilaceae archaeon, assembly GCA_022823825.1. GTDB lineage: Archaea > Thermoproteota > Nitrososphaeria > Nitrososphaerales > Nitrosopumilaceae > Nitrosopumilus. Next base: position 36,341 of record JAJEHG010000060.1, read on the forward strand.
CAAAGTAGAACGAGGGCTCCTTGCCCTTGAGGCAAGGACTAATGTCTGGGTGCATCACAATATACTTGTACAGCGACGTGGTAGCACATTTCGGTGCACCGATGATATACCAGTCAGGCAGCGATCGCAGTGGCGACGTAATATACCGATACGGGCTGTTGTACAGAGGCCACAAGTGCTTGCGGCGCCTGAGCCATTTGCTCAGCGTGCGGCGAGGCCACGACTTGCGCGCGTCATTGTTATGACGCTCAAAAATCTTGCCAAGAATCCCGCGAGTGGAAGGGAGAGTCAAGACGTTATGCACTCTCCGGGCATGAGATCCACAGCAGACATCCAGTTCGTCAAGCGCTCCACGGCCTCGTCCCAGAGTTGTTGCATGCCTATGGACACCTGATAATTTGTTCGCCGCATGTTTTCACAGGTAGGTTCTCTCATAGATATAAACTTAGATTCGACACGTATTCCAACGTGAAGGCGCCTGCATCTTTTTGGTTTAAGCATCGTCTCAGCTACCCGTGGGAAGGTAGCGTTAGCACATACCGCGCCACTGTCATGGCAGCCGGGATCCGGCATGGACATATCGACAGCGGGATACCACCGTCAATGTTCGGTACGGTGGAGGGACGCGGTGATCCGAGGACAATCGAGCAGCACCCGCGACCCCTCATGTCACGCTGTGTCTTCGCGCCGAAGGAACGATACGGCGGCCTAGTCGTTACCACATAAGCCGAGACACGGCTGAATTTGACTGATCTTATACTTGTGATTGTTGATCTTTTATTCGGCTCCCGTCAACCTATCTGACAGTAGTTTTTGAAAATCGGGTATGTCGCGAGTATACAAAAGGCAAACAGACATATAATCACTTTGATCGATATTTCGTGCCATTTTTACTGCGTTGTGATCTGCATGTTTTGAAGCCCATCTGAATCCGTTTATTGTATTCGCGTATTGGTTTCGGAATGCGTAAAGATACAAATACAATATTGGGTGGCGAATCACAGTTCGATAAGTCATTCGACGTAGTAGATTTTTTCTGTATTTGCTACGTTGCTCTTGCAACGCGTTTATCACATTAGTGTAATTTGCATAAAGCCATATGCCAAATTGAAACTGCTTCCATGGATAATCTGCATTTTCAAGTTCTAAGTTATGCGTCGCTGTTATATTATGCAATTCAATCCGGGCACGTTTTTTAAACAGTTGCTTAAACGTAAATACGTCCGTGTCGTTGTAAATCTGGCGATACTTTGCTTGATCCATGTCCTCAAAATAATATGGACGGTATATCCAGTACGTTCCCACACCCACATTTTTTCGATTGAGCCATCGGCGCCATATGTAGCGTATGGCATATCTGGGCTTAAAACATGGACGCGCATTCATAGTTACAACTGCAGCATTGTTTTTACCCACATATTCGAGCCCTTTTAGCATTCCGCGTTTTAGTACAGAGTCGGCGTTAAATGTATACATGTAGTCGTTTTTACACTGTGAGTAACAGTTCCACAGGACATGAGACAAATGCATATTCCATGATTCGGAGCGCTCGGTTTGAATCATCCTCACATTGGTTTTAGAACTATGCCCTGACGCCTCAACTATCCTGCTTATGTAATCTACAAAAGATTTGGATGCCGGTGCGTCGATTCCCACAATAAATTCATCTGGATTTAGTGCCAATGCGGATGGTATTGATCGCGTTGCAAACTTGCGCTCGCGCAACGCATCACGGAGTGGCATTACAATGCTGAATTTTGGGTTGTTGTGGTGACCGCGGGACATGTTACATTTCATCATGCCCGCGCTTACTTTTTATTGTTTATAAAATTCCGTCATAACGTGAATATCGGATTTGTGGGCCTGGGAAAACTTGGACTTCCTTCTGCGCTAGCCATAGAGTCCAAGGGACACGTAGTGACAGGATACGACGTAAACCCCAACATCGCGACATACATAGAAAACAAGCAGATCCCATACATGGAGGAAAACGTTCCGGATCTTCTTAACAAGACATCTATTCAAATGCTGCCGCTGGCAGATGTCTTACGGCTTTCTGAGATTGTGTTTGTGGCAGTTCAAACTCCGCACGATCCATTGTATGAAGGAGTGACAGCGCTTCCGGAGACCACTGCAGATTTCGATTATACGTACCTCAAAAACTCATGCCGCGCCATATCCGAGGAGCTTGATGTGCTGAAGCAAGATCGCATAGTTATAATAATAAGCACGGTTCTGCCGGGGGTCATTGAACAAGAAATCAAACCACTCCTCTCAAAGCATGTCAAGCTTTGTTACAACCCATTCTTTATTGCAATGGGCACTACGGTGCATGACTTTCTGCATCCCGAGATAGTGCTGTTTGGGGTAGACGACAAAGATGCAGTATTGAAAGCTAAGAAATTTTATCGCACCGTTACTGACGCTCCGTTTCACGAGATGTCGATCGTGAACGCCGAGCTGGTCAAGGTAAACTACAATACATACATTTCGATGAAGATCAACTTTGCAAACAACTTGATGGAGATATGTGAAAAGATGCGCGATCAAGGAGCTGACGTGGACGTAGTAATGGACGCGCTTTCAGATTGTACCAAGCGCATAATCAGTCCCGCATACATGAGGGGTGGAATGCCAGATGGTGGTGGATGCCATCCTCGCGACAATATTGCACTGGCAGATTTTGCCAAGCGCCATGCACTCTCCAATGATGTCTACACGGAAGGAATGATGGTACGCGAACACCATATCAAGTGGTTTGCAGACATGATCAGATCTTACAAAATGCCCAAAGTCATATTAGGAAAAGCGTATAAGCCGGGCACCAACCTGACGGTGGGAAGTCCTTCTATTAGACTTTACAACGAGCTGCTACATGATGTTGCATCTGCGCAGAGAGAAAAGGAAGTAGCGGCGGAAAGGAAAAACCATGCTTCGCCCACTCGCACTTCTACTCCCCCCATAATGTGGGATCCGTATGTGGACTCCAAAAGGCCTGCAGAACTTGATAAACCCGCAGTATTTTTTGTTGGAACGCGCCACGAACAGTTTCGTGACTTTGATTATCCCAAAGGAAGCGTAGTGATAGATCCGTTCGGATACGTAAACCCAAGCGAGGGTGTCACCTTAGTCAAGGTCGGTCGCCAACAGGAGGTTGGTACCGAATGACGATATTCGTCGTGCCAGCCCAGCCAACTGGCAGATTAATATGATCTAATTTATAGGGATGGACGGAGCCAATAAATCCTGATTATCTGTGCATTTGTCATCCCTTGAAACGCCGTACGAC
>JAJEHG010000050.1 GCA_022823825.1 Nitrosopumilaceae archaeon
CGTTTGCGCGCAGATACTTTTTCATTTTTTGGATGCGATTATATTCATATATTTCCATTTCGAGCCGGCAAAACAGGACAACAGACGGGACACAGATTCAGCCCGGATATGGCACTTTCGGGCTATTCGGTACCAACCTCGTCGTTTGGATCAAGTCCGTTGTCAGTCAGCATTCTATCCCACTGCGCCTTGTTACTTGCGTCGAATGCCATTGCAAGGCGGTAGACCGCGTGTATTGATGCAACGTTCATGTTCTTGCTGTCCACATACTCGGATGCGGGGCGGTTGTCTATGTGCGAATAGACGCCTTTTGCACTTTGGCTGTAAGGCGCCGTGGCATCATAACCCACATTCAGTATAAGCGTGACATAGCGGAACGCCAAAGGAGGATCGGCAAAGTTATGCGAGACCTCTTCGTAAATCCAGGTTCCAAGGTTTGGTATGATCACGCCAAAGACGGCATTTCCGTGAGTCATGTTGAAGCCCGGATGGTTGTAGGAGGTATAGCCTGGGGGGAACTGGGGACCTGTATAGCCCGGGGGGTACGGGGGTAGGGGGTACGGTGGAAAGGGTGGGAAAGGTGCATCTACGTCGGCCGGATTAAGAGTCGTGTACTGCCCACGGGCAAAGGGCGACCCAAGATCCGAGACCACTTGCTGGGCAGAGGCAGACTCTATGCCAAGTTTGTCGCCCACGTGCAAGTCAACTGCAAGTACAGACCCTGCTGCAACTGTTACTACCAGTACAAAAACACGTACAACAGTACCTATTCTTACCAACTAAGTAGTGGCGCACTTTGCGGCGTATAAAAAACTGTTGAACCAAATAGCTAGTTCGGTAATTCTGCAGGATGCTGCAATCGCCCCTGTGGGACGGTTTTTGCCTAAAAGTCGGAGTCTCTTCACGTTGTACCAGATATGTGCATAAGGTGATGTCCCGTTATCGGAACAGAATGGGGCATCGCGTCAGCAACAGTGAGAACTCGCGGAACGTCAGTTCAGGCTGTTCACAAGCTGCGCTCCTGTAGCCGCCCGACGTCCGGGGCGCGGGGGGCGGGGCGAGCGCGCGGAAGAGGCCGGGCAAGGATTCTGGCTCAGTATGTCGCACGCCCAGAACGACGCGAGGTACGCGGCGACTGGAGTGCATGCTGGCACTCACGGCGAACCCGGACGCCGACGAGGAGCTCAGGCAGATGAACAGGGGCAAGAGGGGCACCCCTACAAGTATACGAACTCGCTCATCATGTCGCTTGTAATATTCAGGAGCTTTTGCGGCCTCCCGTACCGCGTGTGCGAGGGGTTTGCAGGGGAGACACTCGGCGCTGGGAGCGCGACCGAATTTGTCACCACATGGGAGAGACTAACTACGGCCACGGCAAGCTCTTTAAGGCCGGCCCTGAGCCACTGCGTCATGGCAAAGCCGTTCGTACTGTGGATGACGGGCCTGCCGTGCTCCGGCAAGACCACCATAGTGAAGGATCTCCAAAAGGACATTCCAAACCTGGCCATGCTCGACGGCGACGAGCTGAGGGAGTGGCTGTCCCCCAAGGACTTTTCAAAGGAGGGGCGCGACGAGCACAACAAAAAGGTCGCGCACCTTGCCAAGCTGCTGCTAAGGCACGGTATTCCCAGCGTGGTCTCGCTGGTCTCCCCGTATGCGGAGAACAGGGAGAACGCCCGGAGAATAGTGGACTCTGGCGACCAGTTTGCCGAGTGCTATGTCAAGTGCTCCCTTGCAAAGTGCGAGGAGCGGGACGTCAAGGGCATGTATGCCAAGGCCCGCAGGGGCGAGATCAAGGGGTTTACGGGGATAGACGACCCATACGAGGCCCCGGAGAACGCGGATCTCATAGTCGACACGGAGGACGAACCGCTGGCAGACAGCGCGCAAAAGGTAAAGTCATTTCTCCACGGCCGCGGCCTGCTCTGACGACAGCGCAAACTCGCTGACTATGCGCCCGTGCACGGCGCCGTTTGTGGCCAAGACACCATGTCTGTGGTGGACGTCCTCGTTGTTGTACGTGAGGTCGCGCCCGCGCACGTCGGTCATCATTCCGCCGGCCTCCGTTATGATGCAGTGCGACGCGGCCGTGTCCCACTCCTTTATCTTGTCGGTGGTCGTGATGTACGCCTCGGCCTCGCCGGAGCTTATCATCCCGACCTTGAGGGAGCTTCCGATGCTCACAAACTCCTTTACCCCGAGCCCGGCTATGAACTCCCTTTCTTGGTCCGTGAGGTGGTGCCTTGAGCCGACCATCCTGCACTCGGACAGCGCGGACGTGTCGGTCACTGTGATCCTCCTCCAGCCCCCGGGGCCGTGGCAGAACGCGCCCCGGCCCTTCTGCGCGGCGAACACGGTGTTGTCGGTGGGGCGCAGTATGACCCCCAGCACGGGCCTCCTTTCCTTTATGAGCGCCACCATTATGGTAAACTCGCCGGTCCTGTCTATAAAGTCGGACGTGCCGTCGAGGGGATCCACTATCCACACCGTCTCTGATCCCGTTCTGCCCGCGCGCATGACCCACTGGTCCGCGTCTTCTTCGGACAGTATCGCGTGTCCCGTCTTTGACAGCAGCTCAGTCAGTATTCTATGACTTGCAAGATCGGCCTCCGTGACGGGCGAGCCGTCCTCCTTCTTCTCGGAGCCGCCGGCATTCCTGCGGTATATGTCAAGGACCGCGGCGCCCGCGTAGGCCGCCGCCTCGAGCGCGGCGCCGAGCTCCGGGGCCGCGTCTTTTATCGGCGGCGGATCCGGCGCCCGCACAGACCGGCTCAAGTCGTCAGCTCCGGTTTTAGCGTCCAGACCACGCCCAGAACAACGAACGGTATCGACATGACGCCCACGATGCCAAGTATGGTATTGAACTGTGACTCGGAGACCGTCGGGTTGTTTACGATCCAGGGCAGCGGCAGGGTTATGATTACCCATATGACTCCCAAAAGTATGATCAGCTTTGCCTTTGCCTTTCTGTTCATCATGCGACTTGGCATGGCTCTGCCGTAATAAATGTCGGAGTGCGGGGGGCCGTATGGGCCCGGGGCAGCGGTTCCACGCCCCCTCCGGACGGCTGCCCAGATCCGTCTTGCCGGGCGCCGGAATTCGTGTGGCGCGCCGTGGACGGACGGCCGAACTCGGGCCCCGAAGATCCGTCCCCGCCGGCGCGTAGCGCGTCTGCAGAAATGATGCAATTTTTTCTAAAAACGACTCTAGAAAATATGAGATAATGGAAAAAATGTTAAATACTTAGATTTACTAGTTAGACTGATGCCGATGGATCAAAGTTCTATCGACTGACGGCGCGTAACCCCGCAGAACGAAATGGCCAAGGGACTTGGTTCCCGAACGGAGAGGAAATCTCTCATTGTTCTGTAGCAGAGGGGTTGCGCCACCCCTTATCTTAATTCTCATACAGGTATACGGACACGGAGCCCAGCGTGTTGCCGTTGGGGTCTATCGTAATGGAGACCGTGCCGCCGTCCTGTATGGCTACGTGCTTTTGTCCCAGATACTCCCACGTATAGTACTCTCCAAGAAGCGCCTCGTGCCTAGTTCCCTCCAGCAAAAAGTCCTCGCGGTACTCGGGGCCGCCGCCCTCCAGTGTAATGGAGAGAATCTCGGGGCTGCTCCCGTTAGGCACAAAGTCAAACGCGTACTGGCCGCCGGGCGCCTCAAACGAGCCGGTGTACACGCCGCCCGGATACATGCCGGGCTCTGCCAGTCTGACGTGAAAGATCTCATCCCCCCCGCCGTCCCGGGGCGCGCTGATGCCGGGCTCCGTCTCCCCTTCCGGTACGAGCGCCCCCACAACCAGGCCTGCCACCAGCAGTACCACTATCACGGCAAGTGCAGTCTTTGCGCGGCTCAAGGCTGCGCTGTACTCGGCGCACGGAGGTAAAAGCCTGCCGATTGACCCGCACTGATCTTGCGTCGCCGGCAGGCCCAGTTGCCGGCCGCCGCCCGTACAGGGTTAAATACTAACTTTGAAACAGGGGTCAATGGCAAACTTCCAGAAGACCTGGTCGAGGCAGGAGACGCCAACCATATCCGAAAGGATAGGATCCGTCGTCAGGCCAAAGGGTCCGCTCAAGCCCCGCATACGGGACGCGACAAAGATGCTAAAGCCGCAGATCAGGAAACTGGACTCTATGCTTGGAGGCTTGCAGAAGCGCGACGCCGCGCTGTTCCAGAGGGTAGTCGATGCCGTACAGAAGAACGATCAGCAGACCAGCAAGATCCTCGGCAACGAACTGGCCGAGATACGCAAGGTTACAAAGGTGCTGGGTGGGGCCAGGACCGCACTGGAGCGTATCGAGCTGCGCCTTACCACGTGCAGCGACCTCGGGGACACGGTCGTCACCATAATGCCGACTATATCCCTGATGAAGAGCATAAAGTCGTCCTTGGGCAGGGTCATGCCGGGGGCGGAGCAAGAGCTGACGCAGATGGCCGAGATGCTCGACGGGTTAATGACGGAGAGCTTTGCAGGAGACACCGCGTTTGGGACGGACTCGGTGACCAGTGCGGAGACCGACGAGATACTAAAGGAGGCCGCCGCCATAGCGGGAACCTCGACAGGCCAGATGTTCCCCTCGGTGCCGACCCAGACGCAGGACGTGTCTACTGCGGCGGCAGCAGCGGCAACAACGCCGTCGCCCACACCCGACCGGCGCTTTAACCCGTAGCCGGCGCACGTGCGCACAGGCGGTTCGCACACGCGCGATGGACTTGCAATACTACGCCCATAACCCAGAATGGCGGCCCTGCCGCTAGTCTGTAAATTCAGAGGCGGCCCCTACTGAGGCCTCCTTTGTTCCCTTTATCTTCCTGACCCTGTCGCCCTCTTCTTCTATGACTTGGTCGATTCCGGCAAGCTTGTTTCTGAGGTTGTTGATTATGGCGCCTACCTCGTCGGCCTCCTCCTCGACCTCCCTCCTCTTGAGGGCCAGCTTTGTGATCCCGGCACTCTCGTCCTCTATGTACTCGTTGACCTTTTGGAGCTTTTCCTTGAGGTTCTTGATGTCGACTGACTCGTCCTCTATGTCCTTTTCAAGCAAGGTACGTTTGTCCTTGAGGTTCTTTATCATGACCCCGACATAGTCGATGGCCTCCTCGAGCCTTGCACGCTTGTCCATCAGATCCCCGATTCCTATGCGTCCGCCCGGGGAAGGCGACGCCTCTACGACCGCCTCCTCATTTGGCGGCCCGGCACTGTTCTCTTCTACCGCTGCCATCTCTACTTCTCCCTTCCCTTCCCTTCTGAATCTATTAAACATTACAATCAGTTCCGGCCGCTTGGCATAAAAAGATAGGGCCCCGGCAGGCGCTGTCCAACTTTCCCCGCAAAAGTCACGAAAAGCTTAAAGATCATGACGCGCCCCGGTGGCAAAGCTTATTGATCATATTGTAGCCGCCACGCCAATGGCTTCCAAAAGAAGCAGGAAGGACGACAGGAAGAGGC
>JAJEHG010000007.1 GCA_022823825.1 Nitrosopumilaceae archaeon
GCCTCTTCCTGCCGTCCTTCCTGCTTCTTTTGGAAGCCATTGACGTGGCGGCTACAATATGATCAATAAGCTTTGCCACCGGGGCGCGTCATGATCTTTAAGCTTTTCGTGACTTTTGCGGGGAAAGTTGGACAGCGCCCAGGACTGCATTCGACTTATTAACAAAACCGTACTTGGGACTGCATGGGATGCACGTTCTGCGAGATTGTCAAGGATGCGGGCAAAGGCCACATAATATACGAGGATGATGAGCACCTTGCGTTCCTTGACCTCTATCCGATAACCGAGGGGCACAGCCTGGTGGTGCCAAAAAGACACCACGAGATGATAACTGACATGTCTCCTGACGACGCGGGCCGGCTATTCTCCATCGTCCCGAGCATAGCGAGGGCGGTGCTTCTTGGCACTGGCGCTGACGCGTTCAGCCTGGGACAGAACAACGGCAGGGCCGCACGCCAGATCGTGCCCCACGTGCACGTGCACATCATCCCCCGGTACAGCGGCCGCGAGACCGTGTGGACCAGCCGGGGCATGCCAGAGGCCGGAGAGCTTGCGGGACTGGCATCAAGAATCCGAGAGCGCCTATGAGAGGATGGTGCTGGCATGCCGTTCTGGGGCGCCAGTTACGCCGAAGGGTGCTGCAGTACGTGGGGAAAGGGTGCGGAGCCCTCTACCCGTGCCCCGGGTTGTACCTGAGAATGGCGCCAATCTTGCCTATACTTGAGAGCGTGGCGCCGTGCTCGGCGGTTCCGGAGACCACCTCTATCTCGGATCCGGACTCTGCTGCGAGCAGCTGCAGATAGTCTATTATGTCCTGGTTTTTTGTCGCCGTGTCGAGCGCGTTGCACGACGGGCAGGGGTTGTTTGCAAACGCAGCCTCAGTCGGGATCACTTCGGCTGCACTGACAACCTCTTCTCGCGTCATGTGGCACCTGTTGCATTCTGACTCTACGCGGCGCAGCTTTGTGTTGTCGGTGATTATGACGGTCTTGACCGCCCTGTTCTTGAGGTGCGATACTATATCTGAGAGGCCGTAGACCCCGAGTCCGCTGCGCGAGTTTATCTCCCTGATGAGGTCGTCGACAATCTTCTTTTCCTCCACCATGCGGAAGCCGCTCAGTATGTCCCCCGCTTTCACAAAGGCCTCCCTGATGCCCTCGTCGCCCGAGTACGACGAGTCTATCGTACTTATTATCATGTTCTGGAGCCTGTACTCTAGGTAGCTGCCGTTTACAAACTCCTCCTTTGTCGGGCCGGGGCCAGACACTATGAGCCCCTTTATCTTGTACGTGTCGATGAACAGCTCGCGCGTGGTCTCGGCCACGCGGTTGTAATAGTACGTAAGCTGCATCTCCCTGAGCTTTTGAAACCTCTTTGCGGACTGCCCACCCTGCCTGTGCTTGCCTGCCACGCCCGAGCTGGTGCGCGACAGCACCTCGATCTTGCTTCCGTGCAGCAGTCCCCACCCGGCGTCCTTTGCGTCTATCGCAAGAAACCCTATCATGTTGTCGTCCTTGAGCATGTCCTTGAGCAGGTCGACGTGGAAGTGGTTGTCGCACCTGTACAGGTACTGGTTGAGATCCTTTGGGGGATCTATCTCCCACATCCTCACCACCTCGCTTCCGAGCGGCCCTCCGCCCTCCGGCGGAAGGGCGCCGCAGAATACGGCCAGGCCCCGCTCGGGGGTCTTTTTGTACAGCTTTAGGCGCTGCACCACCTTCTTGAGGGCGTCGACCACGTGCGTTCTGGTCGTGTCGGACTTTATGTTCTCGGCCGTCCCCTGCTCCTGCTGCAGCGTGCCTATCACGTCGTGCATCTGCTTGTTCTTTGGGATGTACACGGACACGAGCTCCGTGCCGCGCCCGGTCTTTTGCGACAGCTCCTCCAGGGCGCGGCGTATCCTGTACATCTTTACAGAGTCCTGCTTTTCGACGTTGATCTTTTTCATTACACGCGCCTCTGCCCGTAGGTTATTAAATTTCATGAATCCGCGCAAGGCGGCGTGCTGCAACGGCCGTCACTGCCGTCATGGCCGCCGCCACTGTTGCTGCCGCCGTGCCCGCGGCCCCGGCATGCCGTCAGGGGGTCAGTTCTGCAGCAGCCCCTCTATGGCGCCCACAAAGACTTCCTGCGGCTGATTTCCCCTTATCTTCACCACGTTCTTGTCGTCAAATATCATAAACGACGGGGTCGCGTCAATCCCGATGCCCTGGCCCGCCCTGTACGACTCTGCGACCGCGCCCCTGTGCCTCTCTGACTCCATGCACTCCTCAAACTCCGGGATGTCAAGCCCCGCCGACTCTGCAAACGTGGCAAGGGCCTCGATAGTTATCCAGCCTGTCCTCTCGCCGCCCCAGTTGCGGTACAGCGTGTCGTGGTATTTCCAGTATCCGGACTGCTCTGCCGCGCACCTGGAGGCCTCCGCGGCGAGCGCCGAGTCGGGGCCGTTGAGCGCAAAGTCCTTGAATACGAGGCGCACCTTGCCCGTCTCCACGTACGCGTCCTTGATGTGCTGGAGCGTGCCGTTGTGGAACAGGTAGCAGTATGTGCACTGGTAGTCGCCCCATTCCACCATGGTAACCTCGGCCGCCGCGTCCCCGAGCGCCGGCGAGCCGCCGGCAGTCAGGGCGGGCGCGGTAAGGACGGAACCGGCGCCCGCGTCTTGGACGCCGCCGGCCTGGGACTCGTCGTACGCTTGTGACACCAACACGCCTAACGCAATGCCCAGCACCACGGGTATGACAAGGAACAGCAGGCCCGCACCCATCGGTGGGCGCGGCACGGCGGCGTGAATTAACTGTTTTTGGCCGCATTCGTGCGGTAGGTTACTCTCCCTACTTCTCGTATGGCGCGTGCGCGGCCCACGCCGGTTGGCGGGTTCACGCGGAAAAGAAAACGAGTCCTAGGCAGAGTGCGTCCGCTGCGCCGGCGATCGTCTCTGCGGATTGCAATCGTACGTTTACGTGCACCTGCACAAACACGCATGCTACGTTGTTTGGACTTGCCTGCGACGGGATTATGGGCTGGGCGCGCCTCGGACTGCCCCGGCCGCATCTTCACGAACGGGTTCTGATCCTGCACCCGAATATTGGCGCGCAGGAGTCGTCCGAACGTCTGTCTCCTAACTGCATTTGCAGGTGCGCCATTCGTCGTCCGGCCTGGGCTCGGCCGGCATGCGTGGGGGAGCTAGGAAACAGCACTATCCCAGTAGATGGAATTTAAGCCCGGTCACGCCAGTTCCCGACAGGTACGGGGTTTTCGTGCACTGCCAAGTAACCGCATGATGCCCCGGACACCCACACAGTGATCAAATACCGTCAGATCTATATGACGGCGTCCATACC
>JAJEHG010000002.1 GCA_022823825.1 Nitrosopumilaceae archaeon
GCCTCTTCCTGCCGTCCTTCCTGCTTCTTTTGGAAGCCATTGACGTGGCGGCTACAATATGATCAATAAGCTTTGCCACCGGGGCGCGTCATGATCTTTAAGCTTTTCGTGACTTTTGCGGGGAAAGTTGGACAGCGCCATAAAGAATCATTCAGTAAGACTAGGCACGGTTTACGAGAGCACAGTACAAGATTCGAATCCCTTGGTGGAAAGATGTGGCAAGCACCCTATTACTTACACATATTCAACGGCCTAACAAGTACAAAGGACAGTTTCGAGTCCAGCCTAGGCCACGTGGAGAAGGAAGACCACCAGAGTAAGATTGCAGAGGGCACAATTGCAGATCACTTGATTCGGTGGGCTTTTTTATCAAGCAGGAGGAATCAGACCTTTGACTATTGCAATCACGTCTTCGACTGGAAGGATGAAAAAATAAGGAGGTAGACTTTTCTGTACGACGGAGGCAGGATAGAGATTCCCATTGAAGTGAAATACAGAAACAGGATTAGTCATGGTAACTGACCGGGCGGGTCAGTTTTCTTGGCAAGACCAAGACCAAGAGTAGACTTGTCATTTCAAAATCAGATCTGGACGTGAGGCAAGATTATGTGATTATTTCTGCGCCAGTGTTTCTGCTTTTAATCTAGTTCCGGGCCCGATCAATGAACCTACAGGACATCTAGACACAGGGGCCGACGAGACGAGTTACGGGCAGGACAACAATACCGCGGGGATCTGGGCGCTCACAGACCCCAAGACGGCAGAGCCTGTCACATAATACAAGACTCAGGGGAGTGGCGGCAAGCGCAGGGGCGTCAGTGCGCCGGACCGCCGGTTCCCGCGGCAGTCAGCGGCACGGCGTCGATTCCAAGCCTTTGCAAGTCCCGCGCAAACTCCTCTTCAAATCCGTGCGTCGTATACACAGTCTCGGCCCCCGACTGCCGCACCATCCGAAGCAGTTCGGAGTAGTCGCAGTGGTCGCTCATCGGTATCGAATAGTCAGCCCTCCTGCCGAACGCAAACCGCGGGGATTTTGCCCACCCGCTGAATCCGATCGTAACGGCACCGTATTTCGACTTTAGATCCCGGATGAACCGGGTCTTTTCTGAGAGCATCGGCGATATCATCAGCCACGGCCTCCTCTCAAGCAGGCCCCTGGACTCGGCCTCCGTATGCCCGATGCCGCCGGCAAGGCTTACGCCGAGCCGCTCATGCAGCGAGTTCATCTCAAGCACGGAGTCATGAAAGTAAAGCGGCATCCAGTGCCCGAACAGGCGGGTCAGGGTCTGGGCCTTGCCGAGCTGGTACCCCATCAAAATAACCGGGACGCTCCGCTCGTACATCTCTGATATGAGCCGGTTTACGCGCTCCGTTACGCCTTGAACGGGTGGAAACTCGAATTCCGGCAGCCCGAACGTGCACTCTGTAATCAGCGTCTTGCACCGGGGCACCTTGGCCCCCTTCAGAAAACCCCTGTCGCGGGTGCAGACGTCACCCGTATAGAACGTCTCGCCAAACAGGAGCCCCTTTGATCCCAGGATGTGCCCGCTGTCGACCATCTCAAAGCCGTCTGCACGCTCGGAATGATCGTCCAGCCTGAACCCGCGCACGGCGGCTATCGCGTGCGTCTGCCGGGATGCCAGCAGCGTGCAGCGGTCGCCATCGCGCCCGTTTCGGGCCGCCGGCAGGTGGTCGGTGTGCGCATGCGACACAAAGTTTACCGCTCCGGGAACGGGCGCCTTTGGATCGAGCCAGATCTCCTGCGATCCGTTCCGGCACACGATGCCGTTTGCAGTCATTTGTACGCGCAGCGGCATGGCGGGAGTGCAGGGGCCTCTGATTTTAACATGAGCATGATCGGGCGTGCTACACCCAGCCCGTGCGGCGCCCAGCCTGCCGCGGACCGGCCGCGCCGCCTGCCATGCATGGGGTTTAATACCCTCGCGGGCGCGCACCACCGCATGGCCTGCGTCAGAATCAACGGGGTCGAGCTGGCAGACGCGGTAAAGGCGGACGTCAAGGAATCCGTGCTCCGGCTCCAACGCGACGGGATCGAGGCGTGCCTTGCGACCATACTGGTCGGGGACGACCAGGCCTCGGCCACGTACGTCAGAAAAAAGCACGAGGCGTGCGCAGAGGTTGGGATCAATGCAGTGGACCACAGGCTCGGAGCCGGTGTCGGACAGGGCGAGCTCAACGCGCTTATCGAGAGGCTGAACTCGGACACCCGGGTGCACGGGATACTGCTCCAGCTTCCCCTGCCCGGACACCTTGACGCGTCAGAGGCAATATCGAGGATATCGCCTGGAAAGGACGTCGACGGGCTTGGCACAACCAACATGGGCCGCCTCGCAGCAGGGCAGGCGGGACTCGTGCCGTGCACCCCGCTTGCAGTGATGTACATGCTTGACCACTTCAGGATAGATCTTGCGGGAAAGACGGTCGTGATAATAAACAGAAGCAGCCTTGTCGGCAAGCCCCTGTACCAGCTGCTTCTTGGCAGGGACGCGACCGTAATCACGTGCCACTCAAAGACCAGGGATATAGCCAAGTTTTGCGGCATGGCAGACGTGGTGATCACGGCAGTCGGCGACAGGAAGAGGTTCGAGCTGACGCCGGACATGATAAGCGACGGGTGCGTCGTAATAGACGTGGCAATCACCCGGCACAACGGGAGGCTTGCAGGCGACGCGGACTATGAGAGGGTGGCATCAAAGGCCTCCCATGCGACGCCGGTTCCCGGCGGGGTCGGGCCCATGACAGTTGCAATGCTACTAAAGAACACCACGGCCGCGGCGGCGGGTGCAAACGGAATTGAACTCTGAGCGCGTGCGGGAGGAGAAGGGCAGGCTCCGCAGGCTCCTGCTTGAGAGGAGGGACGCCACGTCAGCCGAGTACGCGGATATTGCTGCAGGGCGCATACTGCGCAGGCTGCTCTCATGCAGGGAGTTCTCAGAGGCTATAGCCGTGGGCGCGTATCACCCCATAGGCAGCGAGGTGCCCACGCACGGGATAATGTCAGAGGTGATATCAGGCGGCAAGGAGCTCTACCTGCCAAGGGTGACGGACGATGCGGCAATGGAGTTTTGCCGCGTCCGCGACGTGTCGGAACTAGAGCGGGGCCGCGTGTACAGCCAGATAATGGAGCCGGCAGGCCCGTGCGCAGAGGCCCCGCCGCGCGGACTTGACATGGTTATAGTGCCCTCCATAGCCGCGTCAGCCGACGGGTGCAGGCTCGGCTACGGGCGCGGATACTATGACAGGTATCTTGAAAGGTGCAGGGGGGCCGCGACGACAATATGCACGATACTCTTTGAAAAGCAGGTCACAAAAAGAGTTCCCGCCGACCCGCACGACGCGAGAGTGGACATGATAATAACTGAGAAAAAGACAAGGTACGTGGACGGCAGGAGAGAGCGTGCGGCACGTGCCAGGTGACAGGGGCCCCGTGCGCCTCAAAAAAAAAGCGGGTCAGAATCAATCCCGCGAGGCGCCAAGCTCTTTTGCGCGCGCGTCCATTGCATCCAGGCTCTGGACTGAGCCTATGTCGCGGCGGTATTCTAGTCCCCCGGTTCTGACGCACGAATCGATTGCCTCGTTGACCTTGTCAGAGGCCTCCTGCACGGTGTCCGACGCGGCGCAAAACGCCACGACCCTGGACTTTTTGAGCGTGCAGTATTTGTTGTATGTGTATTTATCGCCAGCGTCCGACGGGCTGTAATCGCTGGCATGATCACGGGCGTTGTTGTTGTTGTTGTTGTTGTTGTTGCCATCATCATCATCATCATCAACGGCGCGCACGCAGGACGCATAGTATGCAGTAACGCCCAACCCGTTCACAGAGTCGTCGTCCACCTCAAAGCCGGAGGCGTCAGGGCTTGCAGACGGATACTCTCTTGCAACCAGATACTTGCAGACGCTCGCCTTGTTTGCAAAAGACACCGCGTCCCCGGACAGTGTGCCTTCCCACATGCGCGTCAGCACCTCTGACAGCGGCGTCTCCAATACGGACATTATGTTGAGGCACTCTGGGTCCCCGAACCGGCTGTTGAACTCCATGAACCTGATTCCGTCCACGGTCTTGAAGAACCCGCCGTTGAGCACGCCGGTAAACCCGAGGTTTCGTGCGCGCATGTCGTCTATCACCCTCTGCATTATAGTCCGGCAGTCCTCCAGATCCGAATCGGATAGAAACGGGAGCGTGCCGCAGTCAGAAAAGCAGCCCATGCCCCCCGTCCCGGGCCCCCTGTCGCCCTCAAACCGGTACGGATAGTCGTATGTGGCAGGAGACATTACAAGGTGCGTCCCGTCAGTGAGCCCCATTATGGTAAACTCAAGCCCGTCCAGCTTCTCGACCAGAAGCACCTGCTGCCGGCCGCCGTGCGCGCCAAGCAGCTCTGAGGCATATCTGGCGCATTCCTCGTATGACGCCAGGTGCTCCGGCATCACCTTGACGCCCTTGCCCCCGGTCAGTCCCTGCGGCTTTACCACGAGGTGCATGCCGCGGGACTCAAACTCGGATATCGCATCGCCAAGCTGCCGCGCGTCCCGCACAATCCTGTAAAGCGGGGTATACTCGGGGCAGAGCCGGTTCATCATCTCCATTGCGTATACCTTGTCCCACTCTATGCGGGTGGCGGACTTGGTGCCGCCTACCGCCTTGAAGCCCTCGCGTACAAGGGCGTCCACCACCCCGTTGGCAAGCGGCTCGTCGGCGTTTACAAACGCATAGTCTACGGAATGCAGTCGGGCATACTCCAGCACCGTATCCGGGTCGCTGGGGTTGCCAATTGCATAGTCGCCGCCGGATCGCCGCGTGCAGTCTGCAATGAGCGGGTTTTCGTGTGGCATGACAGCATACACAAGGGGAGCGTCCCGACTGCCGCCGGGCGAACCCTGCGTTTCCGCCGCGCCTGCAAGGTTTAGCGCAAAGGAGGCCTCGCGTCCGCCCCCGCCCACCAAGAGAAACTTCATTCGGATCGTAGTGACGGCGGGGTGCGAACGTAATTAAAAGATTGGACATGCGCGGTGCGTCTTCGGCATGCCGCGTGCGGCGGCAAAACATGCGCGTGTCAGAACCGGGCCAGGCCCCACCGCGCGCGGTGCCGCTGCCGCCCCCGAGCACGCCATCGTACGGGACGGCCTTGATCCTAGCTTTATAATGCCGCGCGCAAATGCCACAACCAAGGGCCGACAATGGAGCTATCTCAGAAATTCGATGCCAAGCGCATTGAACTGCGCGTGAGGGGGTATCTGGCCGAGACCGACGTCGCGTCGGATCTGCTCGAGTCCGCCAAAGACAGAAAAAAGTCCAGGTTCATAGAGGGCCCGCCCACCATGAACGGCCCGCCGCATGTGGGGCACCTGAGAGGCAGGATAATCAAGGACCTGTGGTACAGGTTCAGCACGCTGCGCGGCGCGTATGTAGAGTTCAACGCCGGATGGGACACGCAGGGGCTACCAATCGAGCTTCAGGCAGAAAAGGAGCTCGGGGTGACCGGCGGCAAGGCAGAGGCAATCGAGAGGTTTGGAATAGAGCGCATCGTGGCGGAGTGCAAAAAGATAGTCGCAAAGAACACCACAGAGTGGGAGGAGGCAGACAGGCAGCTTGGCATATCACTTGATCACGACAAGGCATACCGCACCTTTGACGACGAGTTCATAGAGCGCGAGTGGAAGATACTAAAAAGCGCAAAGGAGTCCGGCGTCATAAGGGAGGACTATACCGTAATCGCATACTGCCCTAGCTGCCAGACGTCACTGAGCCACGCCGAGGTCGGGCAGGGATACAAGGAGGTGGTGGATCCCTCGCTGTACTATACAGTAGAGCTGGAGGGGGAGGCAGGCGGCGGCAATGACGGCCGCGTCCATCTGGTGGTGTGGACCACCATGCCATTCACGCTGCTGACTGACGCGATGGTCGGCGTCCATCCCGACGAGGAGTACGCGTACGTCAGGGTCAGGCGGGATTCTACTGACGGCAGCGACGCAGGCAACGACGTCGGCAGTAGCGACAGGATATGGATAGTGGGCAAGACCCGGCTCGAAGGGTTCCTATCGGAGATAAAGGCAGGATCCCATGAGATCATAAAATGTGTAAAGGGCTCCAGCCTCGACGGCCTCGGCTACAGGCACCCCCTGCGCGACACCGTACCGGGGCTTGACGCAATGCTCAAGAGACACCCGGACAAGTACCACAAGGTCGTGGCCGAGGAGTTTGTCGACGTCAATGCCGGAAGCGGCCTTGTGCACATAGCGCCCGCAAACGGCGAGGAGGACATCAAGGTGGCCGCCAAGCGGGGCGTCGAGGTCTTCTGCCCCATTGACGACCAGGTGCGGTTCACCTGGGAGGCCGGCGCCAAGTATGCCGGCGTCCCCGTCAGGGATACGGACCGCGCGATAGTGGATGAGCTGAGGGCGCGCGGCGCCCTGGTAAGGATAGGCCGGATAAAGCACAGCTATCCGCACTGCTGGCGCTCCGGGCACGCGCTTGTATGGCTTGCGCGCAGAGGGTACTTTTATGACACCGGCGCGATAGGAGACAACGTCACGAGGGCCGCCGAGGAGGCCGAGTACTTTTTTGAGCAGCCAAGAAACAGGTTCCTTGGCATAATTAACGACAGGCACCCCTGGTGCATATCAAGGGAGCGCATATGGGGATGTCCGCTGCCCGTGTGGAAATGCAACGACTGCCAGGAGTCCACGTGGCTCTATTCCAGAGCCGAGATAGTGAACAGCTCCGTGTACCTTCCCGACGGGGACGGCTTTGAGCTGCACAGGCCCTGGATTGACAACGTAAAGGTGCGGTGTGGCAGGTGCAGCGGCGTGAACACGACAAGGGAGGACTATGTGCTTGACACGTGGCACAACAGCGGCTCGGCCCCGTGGTCGTCGCTTGACGACGACACATACCAGAGCGACGTGCCAGCCCCGTTCCTGACAGAAGGAATAGACCAGACCCGCGGATGGGCCTACACGCTGCTCCTTGAGAACGTCATACTCAGGGGGGAGCCCGTGGCCCCGTTCAGGGCGTTCCTGTTCCAGGGGCACGTGCTTGACGAGAACGGCCAAAAGATGAGCAAGAGCAAGGGAAACGTCATGGAAGGGAGAAAGCTGCTCGCGGACCACCCAGCGGACATGATCCGCCTGTACTGCATGTGGAAGGCCTCGCCGATAGAACCTCTGAGCTTTAGCATACGTGAGATGAACGCCAGGCCGCACCAGACTATCAGCACGCTCTACAACCTGCACCTGTACTTTGCGCAGAACGGCAGATACGACGGGTTCGACGAGTCGGCGCACACCGTACAGTGGGCGGACGGCCTGGGCCTGCTAAGGGAGCCGGAGAGGTGGCTGCTCTCAAAGCTGCAGAGGCTCATACGCGACGTGACGGAGAGAAACGAGAGGTGCAGGTTCCACGAGGCGGCCAAGGCGCTAGACGACTATATCGTCAACACGTTCAGCCAGACGTACGTGAGGATGACGAGGGGGGAGATATGGAACGAGGAGGACGACAACAAGGACAGAAGGCTGGCCATATACGCGGTACTGTGCCACGTGCTCAGGACGCTTGACGTGATGATGCACCCGCTGTGCCCGTTTGTCACGGAGTATCTGTGGCAGTCCGCATTCGGCTCCGGCGATACAGGCGGCGGTAGAAGGGGCAAGAGCATACTGCTCTCTGCATGGCCCAGGCTCAATGCGGGCATGGAGGACTCCGCGCTTGAAGAGTCGTTTGACCTGATGACGGGCGCGATATCAGCGTGTGGCGCGGCCCGCACGGCCAAAAAGCTGAAGGGAAGGTGGCCGCTTGATGAGGCGGTCATATGCGTGCGCGCGGGGCAAAAGTCAAGGCTCGAGCCGCTTGCCCCGATGCTCCAAGGGCAGATCAACGTCGAGAAACTCTCAATCGTAGAGGCGGAGCACATGGGTGGTGATGGTGGTGGCAGCAGCAGTAACAGTGACGCGGCCGGCGAGTCGGCCGCCAAACTGGTCCTGGAACTCGAGGAGATCGGCATGCCCGTCACCATAACGGCAGAGCTCAACGGCAAGAGCGCGGGCCCAAAGGCCAAGAGGCACATGCCGGACCTGGTAAAAAAGTTCGGAGAGGCGCGTCCAAAGGAGATTGCCGAGTCGCTGCGCCGCCGCGGCTCCCACGACATGCGCGTCGCAGACGGCGTTACAATAAGCCTTGACGGCGTGGACGTTGCAATAGGATACGACGCGGCCGAGGGGTACGCGACTGCATCAAGGGACGCCGGCGCCGACAGCTGCGCCGTGTTTCTGACCACGTCAAGGAACAGGGAGATGACTGCAAAGGGGCTCGTAAAGGACGTTGCAAGGAGGCTGCAGTCGCTCAGAAAGGAGAGGGGTTACAACCCCACCGACATGCTGGAGCGCGCATCGATACTGGGGCTGGCTGCAGAACAGAAAGAGATGCTAGAGGAGAGGGCCGACGAGCTCGCGTTCCTGGTCAGGGTGCGCGGGATAAACTTTGAGGAGACCTGCGACACCTACAAGGACGAGGACATAGACGGCCAGGGGATCAGGGTGTCCGTAGAATAGCTTTTATGGGAATATCAGTGCACGACAGCATGGCAGGGACGGGTCGCACTGCAAAGCCGAGCGCGGCGAAGGGAAGGAAGAGGGGTTCGGCCGCCTCTGGGCAGAAAAAGTCACCCGGCGTAATCGGGATTACGGTACTTGAAAAGAACGGCCTTGACGTCGACGCTCTGATAAGCGAGCTTGTGCGCAACGCCGCCGTCGAGTTCACCGCGTACTATTACTTTACCAACCTCAGGGCGCACTGCACCGGAATGGAGGGCGAGGGGCTAAAGGGGATAATAGAGGACGCAAGGCTGGAGGATCTGAGCCACTTTGAGTCGTGCATAGAGCGCATATACCAGCTCGGAGGATCACTGCCCAACGACGCGACGGAGTTCATACGCATCTCGGGGTGCGACTTTCTAAAGCTGCCGTCGGACCCGACTGACCACAGGGCGATACTTGAAAAGTGCCTCAAGGCGGAGCAGGGGGCCATAGTCAACTGGAACAACATATGCAACATGACGCTCGGCAAGGACCCGGCCACGTACGACATTGCAAAGGACATACTGGCCGAGGAGATAGAGCACGAGTCGTGGTTCCTGGAGCTGCTGTACGGCAGGCCGTCCGGGCACATGAGGCGCAAGTATTCCGGCGAGAGGCCGCATACAAGAAAGCACTCGCGCGCACTCGACATGGCGTGATCGGGAAATCGCCGCATCGCGGCAATTTGGCAGGTTTTGTTGCAATTATGGTATAAAAAGACCGCCGCAGACTCTGCGAACGCACGCCGGCGCACGTGAAAAAGCACACGAACGCAGCCCGGTTCACGGTTAAATACAAAACCACACAATGTAATTCATGGTAAAGCAGGTAAGCCTTGACGCGTGGCAGATCCAGCGCCTGCAGAATCTGCTCATGATGGGCTCGGACATTGCATCAAAGACTGACAGGGCCATAATACTGTACAGGCAGACGCTGGAGGAGGAGGACGGATGCTACGAGGAGATCGTATGCACGCTTACCGCGGGCTTTGTCATAGAGCAAATAGTCACGTCCGGGGGGATGCTGGTGCCGAGCTTCCGGCGCCAGGTGGTGCATCCCATAGTAGAGTACCCGCAGGTACTGCTTGGCCAGAGCAAGGACAGGTTCGCGGACGTGACAAGCAGGCTCGAGGAGCAGCTCGGGGTGCAGGAAGAAGACGAAGGGATGCCCGGCTGACAAAGACGCCGGAACGGAAGCCAGGAGGCAGGCCTCGGCCGGCAGGCAGGCGTTTTTGTGACCATCGCAGGAGCTGCAAGTCACAGTCGTTAAATTACGGCGCCAAGCCGATTCAGA
Organism: Nitrosopumilaceae archaeon; assembly: GCA_022823825.1. Lineage (GTDB taxonomy): Archaea > Thermoproteota > Nitrososphaeria > Nitrososphaerales > Nitrosopumilaceae > Nitrosopumilus. The sequence continues at coordinate 9,883 of JAJEHG010000002.1, forward strand.
CATGCGCCTCTTGGAATACCAGGCAAAGGAGCTGTTCAGGGAATACGGCATAAGGCTCCTTGACGGCAGGTCGTCGACGGGCATCGAGGAGGCCAGAAGGCACGCCGGGGAGCTCGGGTATCCGTTTGTGATAAAGATACAGGTGCCGGTCGGGGGAAGGGGCAAGGCCGGCGGCGTCCAGTCCTGCAACAACCCAGACGAGTTTGAGATAAGGTACCCGCAGGTCATGAACCTGGTGATAAAGGGCGAGAAGGCAAGGGCCATACTCCTTGAAAAGATGGCCGACATCAAAAAGGAGCTGTACGTGTCGCTGTTTCTGAACCGCTCAAAGAGGTGCTATACGATAATAGCGTCGTCTGAGGGCGGAGTCGAGATCGAGTCGGTAAAGAGCCAGACCATAAGGGAGGTCGGCATGGGCGACGTGTCGCGCGAGACCGCCCTGGAGGTCGCGGGCCAGATAGGCCTTGACGGGGGGCTGGCAGACGGCTTTGCAGACATTCTTGTCAGGCTCTCAAAGCTGACGGTAGAAAAAGAGGCCGAGCTCGCGGAGATAAACCCGCTGGCAATTACCCCCGATAACTCCGTAATAGCGCTCGACGGCAAGTTTGTGACAGACGACAACTCTAATTTCCGCCACCCCGAGCTGGCCAAATACCAGGAAAAGTCAGAGATCGAGGAGAGGGCCGAGAAGAGCGGGTTCTCGCTTGTCGAGCTTGACGGCGACATCGCGGTAGTGGGGAACGGCGCGGGGCTGGTAATGTCGACGTTTGACATGCTGTCAGACAACGGCGGCAAGCCGGCGTGCTTTCTTGACGTGGGCGGGGGCGCCACCACCGAGTCCGTATACGAGGCCCTCACGCTGATAAGCCGCATAAGGGGCGTCAAGAGCATACTTGTGAACCTGTACGGCGGCATAGTCAAGACGACGGTGGTGGCCGAGGCCTTCCTGAAGGCGTACGAGTCGGGCCTGATAGACATGCCGGTATACGCCAGGTTGAAGGGGACCGAGTCAGACAAGGCCAGGGAGATGCTGAGGGATTCTAGGACCGAGATGTTTGATTCCGTGGAGGGCGCCATAAACGCGGCCATTCTGGGGGGCAAGAAGAGTTGAAGGACATATTCGAGGTGCTGAGGGGAAACCCGGGCGACGCGGACCACAACAGAAAGGGCGTCATAGTGCAGGGGATAACCGGAGCGTACGGCTCGCTGCACACAAGGAACATGATTTCATACGGGACCAATATAGTGGCAGGCGTAACCCCCGGCAAGGGAGGACAGAGGTTTGACGATGCCATACCCATATACAACACGATGTCAGAAGCGGTGGAGGCGACGGGCGCCAGGATATCGGCCGTGTTCGTCCCGGCAAAGTTCTTTCTGGGCGCAGCAAAGGAGGCGCTCGAGGCCGGAATCGAGCTGCTGGTCGCGATACCGGAGCACATACCCATACGCGACACCATGAGCGCGCTGGACATGGCGCAGAAAAGGGACGCCAGGATCATAGGCCCCAACACGCCGGGAATAATGATACCAGGAATCATAAAGATAGGGATAATGCCCCCCACGCCGTTCAAGCCCGGCAAGATAGCGGTACTCTCAAAGAGCGGCACCCTGCTGTACGAGATATCCGACGCGCTGAGCAGCGCGGGGTTCGGGCAGGCAATCACCATAGGAATAGGCGGGGATCCCGTGAACGGGACCAGGCTGATCGACGCGTTTGAGATGGTCAGAAACGTGCCGGACATAGACGGCATGGTGGTAGTGGGTGAGATAGGCGGCGACTCGGAGGAGATGCTGGCGCAGCGCATAATGGACACGGGGTTTGCAAAGCCCACGGTCGCGTACATCGCGGGGAGGGCGGCCCCCAAGGAGAAGCGCATGGGCCATGCGGGCGCAATCGTAATGGGCACGTACGGCTCCGCAGAGTCAAAGATATCCATGTTCAACAAGGCAAACATCCCGGTTGCAAAGAGGCCCGCCGAGGTGCCGGTCCTGCTTGCCAAAAAGATGGAGAATGGCAGTGGTGGGGGCAGCAACAGCAGCAGCAACGGCGGCGGCGATCCCGGCACAGCAGGCAGCGGCGATTAGAATAAAAGGAGCAATCGAGGCGATGCAGTGATGCCCATTACAGACCCGGAAAAAAAGCGCATAGCCCAGCAGGCGCGCCTGGTCATGAAGATATGCTTCAACTGCGGCTGCCGCAACGATATAGGCGCGACCAGATGCCGCAAGTGCCGCAACCCGTATCTGCGGCTCAAGAACCGCAACTTGGGCATCAAGAAATAGCACGGCGTTTGCATGTCGAAAGCATGCGCACCGCTGCCGCAGATTCTGCAAGAATAAACTGCAAGAATGCACGCGGCCCCGCGTGTGGGAGGGGTTCAGAAGAACAGGAAGGAACGCGGATTTACCACCACTAGTCAGCGGCAGATCCGCTGCGAAGAGTCGATTGTAAACGCGTTCCAGTGGCCCGCCGCAAACGGGTACGACGGGTCGTCGTACTTTTTCACCGTCAGCTCCACAATGGTGCCGTCCGAATCCTCCGAGTAGGAGTCAAGGTAGAACGGCCCGTTGCTCACCACCGCGTGCCCCCTGGCGTCTATCCACGATATGGCCGCGTCGTACCGCTCGTCTACGTAAGCGGTCGTCGCACCCGGAGGCAGAAAGTCAGGCATGTGGCTGGCGTGGCTAGTATCCTTGAGCGCGACCAAGTGGCTTCTTATCAGGGCGGTGTCGGAGGCGTCAAGCATGTCAAGCCAGCTTATACCGCGATCAGACGCCGCGGCCGAGTTCCAATGGGTCTGGTTGTTGTTAACTGCCTGCTCCATGGCGGCATACACCTCCCAGGGCAGCACGCTCCACGTGGTTGCGACGGCGGCAATCTCGGCCTCGTCAAAATGCCAGTAATCCAGATACACCTCGATCGTGTCCCGGCCCGCGTCCGGTACCCTCAGCCCCACCGGAATGCGCGGGTCGTCGTCCAGCAGGCCGTGTTCAAACTGGAGATATACGGCGTAAAATATGTCGTTCATGTCCATCTGCTGGCCGTGGTGCCACTCAGAGAAGCGCAAGTCGATCGTAACCTTGCTGGCGGCGCCCTTGCCCGAAGATAGGCCGACCCACTCGCGATCATCCGCGTTCCAGATCACCGCACCCGGCGGTACCGCAAGCACGCCGTCAGGCCCAGCAGTTTCCACGGAGGTATAGACGTTCCTTGCAGGCACCAAGTCCGCGGTGTGCGGGTTGCGCACCGCCCCCGGGTCGCTCAGAATATACCACACGTCAGTGCTGTACGAGTCGGACAGACCTCCGACAGGGTTCCAGGAGCTCTGCACCACGTGGCGCACGCCGATGTCGAGGCCGGTGTCGCCGCCAGACAGCTGCGCGTTGATCGGCGTGAACCTGTTTGCAATTCCGGAACCCGGGGCGTTTACCACGCCCGTGACTCCGTCCCTTACCGCGTACGACTGGTGCTCGGAGGCGAGAAAGATCCGGACGGACTCTGTGACGGCAAGGCGGGCCGCGTCCTCTACCAGGGATGCCCTCTCGTCCTGCGAGTTATATTCCATATTGTAAAGAGACTGAGTCAGCCTGTCAAGCTCCGCGTTCTCATAGCTCCACAGGCCGTCCTCCAGACCGCCCGGAAGGTTTTCAGTCCAGGGGGCATAGTACGACGCAAGTCTGGAATTGTCGTATTTGACCGTCCCGAATCCGTTCCAAGCCTCCGTGTACAGGTGCCACGTCTGATCCGCGGGATCGGAGCCGTACACTGCTCTGAAGGCGGCGAACAGATCCCCGTATACCGGGTTCACTGCAAAGCCCGCCCTACCAAGATCCGCCACAAGCTTGTCCCCTATCGACTTGCGCACCGCGTCGTCGTCTCTGACAAACACCGTTATCTCTATGGGCTGTCCACCATAGGTCCACCTGCCGTCTGAACCCTTCGAGGCGCCCGCCGGAACAAGGGCCGCTTCAAAGAGGCGGTCGGCCTCCGCAGGGTCGTACCGCAGTCCGAGAGGCGCCAGCACGTCCTGCACCAGGCCGTAGTCCGGATGCCCCGGAGTTATGACAGAGAAGAGTTCGGAGCCAGAGCTGGGCAGGACGTTTGCTATTATGTCGCCCCTGTCCACCAGATAGTTTATCGCGTACCTGGCCTCTTGCAGCGAGAACGGGTTGAAGCCGTTTGTGGTGTCGTTTGTGGGGTTCACGTATATGGAGTAGACCGTGCCGCCCGTGGACTGCACCACGCTGTGTCCGGCATCGCGCACCGCCTGAGACTCGGCCTTGGATATAGAGAGATAGTACATGTCGATGTCCCCGTCTATCAGGTTGTCTACGGCCGCGGCCGGATCCTGCTTTGTGAACGTCACGCTGTCCACGTATGCCCCCAACGTTTCCGCCGAGGCGTCCTGCGGCACGATTGCGGCGGCAGCGGCCACTGCCGCGACCAGCATTACGGCGGGGATCAGTATAGGGGAAGAATGCCTCAGTGGCATAGTCATACAGCAATCGAGTACATTGTGTTTAAAAATGTTCAAAACACGGCGGTGGGCCGCTGCAGACGCTGCGCATGGCAGCGCAAGTGCGCGCCCCCAGGTCAGCGGCAGATCCTCTGCGAATAATCGGTTGCAAACGCGCCCCAGTGGCCCGTCGCAAACGGGTACGATGGGTCGTCGAATCCTTTCAGCGTCAGTTCGGCGATGGCGTCATTCGAATCCTCCGAGTAGAAGTCAAGATAGAACGGCCCGTTGCTCACCGCCAAGTGTCCCCGGGTGTCTATCCACGATATGGCCGCGTCGTACCGCTCGTCTACGTACGCGGTCGTCGCACCCGGAGGCAGAAAGTCAGGCATGTGGCTGGCGTGGCCAGTATCCTTGAGCGCGACCAAGTGGCTTCTTATCAGGGCGGTGTCAGAGGCGTCAAGCATGTCAAGCCAGCTTACACCGTGATCTAATGCGGCGTCCGAGTCCCAATAGGTCTGTTCATTTTTAACTGCCAACTCCATGGCGGCATATACCTCCCAGGGCAGCGTGCTCCACGCGGTTGCGGTGGCGGCAATCTCGGCCTCGTCAAAATGCCAATAGTCCAGATACACCTCTATCGTGTCCCGGCCCGCGTCCGGAACCCTCAGCCCCACCGGAATGCTCGGATCGTCTTCCAGCTCGCTGTGCTCAAAGGTGAAGTATACGGCATAAAATATGTCGTTCATGTCCATCTGCTGGCCGTGGTGCCACTCCGAGAAACGCAGGTCGATCGTAACCTTGCTGATGGCGCTCTCGCCAGAAGGCAGTTCGTCCCACGTACGGGCATCGGCATTCCAAGTCAACGTACCCGGCGGCACCGCAAGCACGCCGTCGGGCCCCGCAGTCTCCACGGAAGTCCAGACGTTTCTTGCAGGCACCAGGTCCGCAGTGTGTGGATGGCGCACCGTCCCCGGGTCGCTCAAAACATTCCATACGGCGAGGCTGTACGAGTCAAGCAGTCCCCCGACCGGGTTCCAGGAGCCCTGCGCCACATGGAACACGCCTATGTCGAGGTGAGTACTGCCGTCCGGCAGCTGCGCGTTGATCGGCGTGAACCTGCTTGTTATTCCAGCGCCCTGGGCGTTTACCACTCCCGTGATGCCGTCCCTTACCGCGTACGACGCATGCTCGACGACAAGAAAGATGCGGACGGACTCACGGACGCCAAGCGCGGTCGCGTCCCTTATCAGAGACGCCCTCTCATCCTGCGAGTCATACCCCATATTGTGGAGGGACTGGGTCAGATCGTCAAGCTCCTTGTTCACATACTGCCACAGGTGATCCTCCTGACCGCCCGGAAGGAAGCCCCACCAGGGGGCGTAGAATTGAGCAAGTATGGAATCGTCATATTTGATCGCCCCGGGGCCGTCCCAGGCCTCCGTGTACAGGTGCCACGCCTGATCCGCGGGGTTGGAGCCGTACACAACGCGGAATGCGGCGGACAGATCCCCGTATACCGGCTCCGCTGCAAAGCCCGCCCTGCCAAGATCTGCCACAAGTCTCTCTCCTATCGACTTGCGCACAGCGTCGTCGTCTCTGACGAATACCGTTATCTCTATGGGCTGTCCTCCGTAGATCCACCTGCCGTCGGAATCCCTTGAGGCGCCCGCCGGAACAAGTGCCTCCTCAAAGAGGCGGTCGGCCTCCGCAGGGTCGTACCGCAATCCCAAGGATGCCAGCACGTCCTGCACCAGGCCGTAGTCTGGATGTTCGGGGGTTATGGCAGAGAAGAGCTCGGAGCCCGAGCCGGGCAGATCGTTTGCGATTATGGCATTCCGGTCTACCAGGTAGTTTATCGCGTACCTGGCCTCTTGTAGCGAGAACGGGTTGAAGCCATTTGTGTAATCGTCTGTGGGGTTCACATACATCGAGTAGACTATGGCATCAGTGGACTGAAGCACCTTGTGTCCGGCATCGCGCACCGCCTGAGACCCGTCTTTGGATATGGGAAAATAGTACATGTCGATGTCCCCGGCTATCAGGTTGTCTACGGCCGCGGCCGGATCCTGCTTTGTGAACGTCACGCTGTCCACGTATGCCCCCACCGCCGCAGAGGCGTCCTGCGGCACGATTGCGGCGGCAACGGCCACTGCAGCGACCAGCACCACGACGGAGACCAGTGCCGTGGAAGAATACCGCAACAGTGTGCTCACAGGACGACTGAGGGTGGCGGGCTTAAAAGCATTCAAAACATAACAGAAGTCTGCCGCGCGACGCGTGATTCGAGCCCAGCATCTTCCGGCAACAGGGGGGGTAGAGGCCTAATGCGCGGGCAGGCAGGGGCATGCAAGCCCCTAGCAAACGAGCAAAAGACAAAAAAGCGGCGTACTGACGAGTCCAAACGGACCGGTCGTCTAGCCTGGTTTGGATGACGCACTCACACTGCGTAAGGCATAGCCCGCAAAGGTCGTGGGTCCGAATCCCACCCGGTCCATTCCCACTCTGGATCTTAATCCCGCCTGCGCGTTGTTGTGTGGAGGGCGTTGCTGTTGCTGCAGGAGTTCCCGCGGTAGCCGCCGTTGAGGATGCGGCCGCGGTTGGCCGCTCTACTATGATGCGCCCGTCAGGCAGGCTTGCAACGAACCGACAGCCTCGCGAGAGCATCCGTTCTATGTCTGAACAGGGTATGACTAGATGGCCATTGCAGTTGCTGTTGTCGTTGTTGTTGCTGCTACTACGGCTGCCGGATCTGTCATATTGCCGGCGCCCACCATCGCATGATGGAGCGCCTCTAGCATCAGATCCAGCTGTACCGGTGTCGCGTTTCGTATCAGGTGGTGCATCTCCTCCTTCTGCTCCAGAACGCCGTCCCTCTTGGGACCGGCCTCGAGGTCAAGGAATTCTTCGGACCGTACAAAGGACTCGCGCATCTCGTGCAGCAGTATCTCGGGCAGCACGCCCTTGTTTGTGGTATACTTGGACTCCATCGACCCCTTGTGTCCCATAAAGAACACCCGGAAGTCGTGTGCCATCCTCCCCTTGGACTCTGCGACCAGCAGCTCGGTATCAAAGTACGCCCGCAGTATGTAGGGCCTCCATGAAAACCGTGGCCGGAACGTCCTGCGAATCTCCCTGCTTATCTGCGTGGTAGGCAGGAACTGCTTGCCGCGGTTTGAGCTCCGGTTTGTCTTGTACTTGTGGTCCGGCGCTATTACCGCGGAGTCCCCGTGCAGGGGCTCGCCTGCCGCAAGCCGGTCGTTCAGGTATGCCAGCAGCTTGTCAGTTCCCGATGTGGTCAGGAACGTGAAATACTGGTGCCGTGTCTTTGACAAGGGCCTTCTTACGACGATCTGGTTTGGCGTGCGGATGCACTTTGCCACCCCCCGGTGTATTATCACGTCTGGCAGGTCGCGCATTCTCAGGCCGTCCGTGCCGTCGTGGTTCCCCATGACCTCCGGACGGATGCCGGACTTTGCCATCAGCGATATCATCGCGGACGAACGTAGGGACGCCCTTGAGAAGAGCTCTGACATCTCTCCCGCGTCTGGCACCCGCTCGTTCTGCAGCGTGGGCGCAAAGTCAGGGTTTCTTATCTTGAGCTTGCGGCGTACCTGCACGTCAAAGTGCGAGAGCCAAGACTTTACGGCCTTGACATAGTCCTCGATGTAGCCAGGCGAGTAGTTCCTGTCCTCCATCCACGTGATGTGGTCCTCCAGCAGGTTGGTCGCAGACCTCAGGTCCTTCATGCCCAGATCCGCAAGCTGCATAGGGGTCATGCCGTGCATCTCGCAGAACGCGTCCAGGCGCCTGATTCTTACGTCGGCCGTGAGCACGGATCCGCGCGCCAAGTTCGCATGCCACCTCCTGATTTCAGGATGCATAAGCAACCTGTCCTTTCTTGATGTTCGCTTGCTTCGTTTTTTGTTGGCAGTGTTCTGTGTTGTGTGCGTCTTGTTGTTTCCCATATCGGTCAACCTTTCGGTGACTTCACTGTATGTACAGCGACCCACACGTATTTTATCATTGTGCGGAGTGCGGGCATCGTCACTGCTAGCAACCGCGTTCTGGCAGTACTCATCCAGCGACACCATGTTTGGATCCATGTTAGAATAATATACGTTAACTTCCTATTTATAGTTAACGTAAAGCAATCTAACTGTGGCAGAAATGTATAAAAAAGATACCATGTAATCGGATAACATCAGAATGGCATTGAATGTGAAGATCTTAAAGGGAAACGAGTACCTATACTTTCAGGCCGGCAAGAGCTCCATATACATAGGCCCCAAAAGAGATCCAAGTAAGGTAAAAGCAGACAACGTGGTTCGGGCTCTAGAGTATGCGTGGAAGAGGTCAAACCACTATGACGAGTCCATTGACGAACTACTCGTACTGTTGCCGCCGAATCTGTACAAACAGTACAGTTCAAAAGAGATCAGTAGGCTGAATGGTAGGATCTCAAGGTGGCATCCCAAAAAGACGCATGGACAAGCAACAGTACGCGGGCGCCAATAGCCAACATGGCAGACGCAAACACAGATTGTCGCTTCCGTCCCCTGCATGGTCGATGATATGATTGGAAACCTCAGTTGTCCCGCGATAGCGACTACAGGTACGGGCGACACGTTACTAACGATTAACGCGAAAACGCCGGGGAGAGTTAAGAAACATGATCCACATACGGCATGTTTTTATATTCTGCCAAACGCGCTCACTTGTGAATGGACACCTGTTCCTTGTTCCGCTTTTTGCAATATTTTTAGTGCTGTTTATGGTTTCGCCATCGCAGGCAGACGACACAGTGTCCGAGCACATGCCCGGCGGGCCCGTTGGGCCCGTTGGGACGGTAGATGAGTCGTACAAGTTTGACGATGGATTTTATGAAAAGATACGGGAAATGATGAACGTAGGTCCGATTGACGGCGCCCCCAACGTATATGACGGCAAGATATACCATGATGTCATATTTGTAGTCTCAAGAGACGATGGCGATGACCGTACTCCAGACCAGGTGGCGGCAGAGAACAAGAATGCCCTTGTCAAGATGTTAAAAGGCACGAATGCCTCGAACATAAAGCCTGCCGAGATACTGTCTTTTGTAACTGCCTCCGTGCCTGTGACCGAGCTGCCCGGACTGTCCTTGCACGACGAGGTGTTTGGAATTGGTGACGGAGCGCTTGATGTGGTCTCGGAGGTCGACACGGCGCGTCGAACAATACACGCAACATCCGATGAGCTGCGGACATCTTCTGGCGTGGTGCTCAACGGTAGCGGCGTGGTTGTCGGCATACTTGATTCTGGCATAAATCACCTGATGGCGCTAAATCACAAGGTCATAGAACGCGTGTCATGCAATGCTAAAGGGTGTGATTCAGTCAGCGGTGTTTTACAAATACACACTAATGACAATCGGTTTATGCCACCTGCCAATACTACCCATGGAACCCAAGTGGCACAGGTGCTTGCGGCATCAATGTTGCTAGAGCACAACGGGATAGCTCCGGGTGTGCGCCTCTTGGATGTGGAGGTGGTTGGTTCCCTGATATCCGATAGGCACGATGGCGCCGCAAAATCGGCCACGGTTGCACACGGCCTCGATTGGGCGCTCAAAAACGGTGCCGACATAGTCAATCTCAGCTTTGGTATTGACACGTGCGCCCGGTCAGATCCCAGCACGCATAATTTGATTTTAAACGAGGCGGTGGACAAGGGGATGGTTGCAGTAAAGTCCGCCGGAAACGAGGGCCTAGACGTGTTTGGTTCTGCCAGGTACAAATCCATAACCGGCCCGGGCTGCGCCCACAACGCAATCACCGTGGGCGGAATAAATGACCGTAACCCTGGGACAACTACCATGTACGTTGATTCTAGCAGAGGCCCCATAACTGATGGCGCCCCAAGGCTAAAGCCCGATCTGGTGGCCCCGGCCGTGAACATCCAGACGTTGAGCTATATCAACGACACCGTAACACATGGGAGAAACGGCACCAGTTACGCCGTCCCTCAGGTGAGCGCTACTGCCGCAATGCTAATGCAGGCAAGGCAGGATCTTACCCCTGTCGAGATAAAGGCGGCAATCCTGCTTGGCGCAGACTGGAAGGCCCCCATACCGTGCAGCTCGCCCCAGTTTGAATCCCGCAATGCAAACGACAACTGCTCTTACATCGTACAGCCACGTAACAATGTCACTGCAAACAACGCCGCATCCCTCAACATACTCAACAACGTGGGATTCGGCATACTCAACGTCAACCAGACGCTAGAGTACATGTCTGAGAGGACGCCAGCACACAATCACATTCTGGGCGATTATCTGGACGCCGATGCGAACCGCAGGCAGTATACGTTCAAGGTTACGGACGCGTCAGAGCCGGTCAAGGTCATACTGACATGGTTTGCGCATCCCCATGGAGGCATAACAGAGCAGAATGCGCGAAACGGCGTCGTAGACGCGGCAAACCTGGGCCTTGCAATCAGAACCCCGGCGGGCCAGACCATAAATGCAGACTCTGCACACCAGACAAGCGAGTTTGCCGTGTTCAACCCGCCCTCTACTGGCACGTATACAGTCACTGTTACGGGCTCGGGCCTTGACAAGATCAACAAGCCCGTCCAAAACTATGCGCTTGCAAGCACGCACTCGCTTAAGATACTGCCAGCGCCATTTCTCAACGCCCCGCCCATAGCGCAACCGGACGTCATAATCATCAATCCCCACTGGAAGGAGCCCGCCATTGTGCGGCTGACCGGCGCGGATCAGAACGACGACCCGATATCGTTTAGCGTGTCAAGGGATCCGTCACACGGGACAGTATCCACTGACGAGCAGATAACAAAGACCTCGTCCAGGATGTTCTACAATGCGAGCTCCGGTTTTGTCACGCGGGACACCTTCGAGGTTACACCGCAGGACGGCCTCGTGAGCGGTACCGCCGCCACGATAACCATACTTGCAGAGTCACTGCCGCCGGGCGCCAACGGCAATGCCGCACTAGACTGGACTGCGGTCAAGAAATGGGATACGCTGGTGGTAATGCAGGGCTACGCGCATTCAAAATACTCGTCAACGTTTTCTGGCCCCGGCTATCCAATATCTGCCATATACGCGGGTTCCGTGAACATGGAGGGCGTTGACATGAGGATCGCGACTACGTCTGGACACACGTACACGGCGGCCGTCCCGCCAAGCGGCGATCGGATGATCACGTTCGCATCGCCGCTGTCACTAAGGTCCGTCGTGCTGTCAGCGGACGGACTGGACGAGGAATCGGCGCACGACATAGTAAACAAAAAGCCGATTCCGCGGAAAAGCGCCAGGCACTCGGCGTCTCTGTATGATGACGTGCGCATGTTTGTCGGATACGTTCCCGCGTCGTGCACTGACGGTGCGTCTTCCGGCGCGCAGGGCGCGCAGTCTTCATGCCCCGCATATACCACATACCAAGCGTCATCAAGTCCCTCGCTTTCCATACCGGACAACATGCGCGTTCAAGGCACGTCAGACACCATGCTTGTTCCTGTGAACGGGACGCTCAAATCGGTATCGGCGTCAGTCGACATATCCCACACACACATCGGGGACCTCCGAGTCGAGCTCTCGTCGCCCGGTGGAAAGACCGTTGTCCTGCATGACAGGGCAGGCGGCGGCTCTGATGGCATCAAAAGGACGTATGATTTGACTACCGCAGTACGGTCGATGCTCGGTCCAGCCGTTGCCGGCAACTGGACCATAACAGTGGGCGATTACTCGGGAGGCGACATAGGCGCGCTCAACTCGTGGTCCATATCCTTGCAGTACGAGCCGTCCCCTGTGCGCGTCACTCCGGGCGACAGCGGCATGGCGGGCACCCCCATCACCGTATTCCACGATGACTTTGAGTCAGGCACGCTTGCAAAATGGACCCAGACCGGCGAGGGAGACTGGACCATAACGACATCCCAGACACACCGCGTCCCGACCATTCCCGGACATGACAGGGGCAACAAGATACTGCACTCGGATGACTGTGACGGCTCCTGCACAGTCACTACCAAAGGAGCAATAGACCTGTCCGAGTACAAATCTGCCACTCTGTCGTTTTGGCGGTTTGTGGACTCCGGACTTGACGGAAGCGAGTACCTCAGGGTGGACGTGTCAGACGGCACCATGTGGAGTACCATATACCACTGGTCTGCCAACAACAAGGGAGATGACGGCAGGTGGCACCACGAGACGTATGACATGTCACAGTATGCAGGCAAGCCATCAGTCGGCCTGCGGTTTGTAACGCAGCAGAGCGCGGCAAACGAAGACGTGCAGGTGGACAACGTTGTAATTAACGCAAGCAAGGCAGGAACCACAACAGTGACAAATCCGGCCACGCCTCCGTCCACGGCCGCCGCTCACTCCGTCTACGTGGTGGACACGGATGATTACGAGATATTGGCATACTCGCAGTCTGGAGCATACCTCGGCGACGTCATACAGCGCAAATCAGCAGGTCTGGGCAAGCCGTTTGACGCGGCCTTTGGACCGGACGGACACCTCTACGTCTCCGACAACACCCATTCCAAGATACGCAAGTACAACTCCGCCACGGGCGCATCGCTGGGAAAGACCGCCGCAAACGCAGAATGGGCGTCAACCGTAGGAATACCAAACGGCATGGTGTGGCACAACGACACGCTGTATGTTGCGACCCTAAAGGGCGTCGAAAAGATATCCTCCACAGGTTCCCACCAAGGATACTTTGGCGATGCCTCCGAGACCCCCTCCACCGCAGGGGCGCCCAAGCTCGTCTCCCCGTATGACGTGGGATTCTGCCCCGACGGACTCATGTACGTGGCAGACCTATCTCTGGGACGCGTCATATACTATGACGCGGCAACTGGCAAGTACAGGGGGTCCGTACCAGACACCCCCCAAAACACCCAGCCAGTCATGCGAAAGGCCGCGGGGCTAGAGTGCGGCCCTGCCATTGCAGGCGCCACCGGCACTACGAGCATATACCAGAGCGGGGACGACCCGGGGCGCGTAAACGAGATTAGCCCTTCCACCAAAAAATTACTGCGCCAGTTCACCTCCCTGATTGACGAACCGTACGGCATGGACTCGGATCCTGCAGGCAACCTATACATTGCAAACAAGGACGACGACAACATCATAAGGATATCGCCCAGCGGCTCCTCGGCCGTGTTTGCAACGGGGTCTTTGGATGACCCGCGCGGCGTTATGGTAGGCCCGGAATACGTCGCAACGTCGCCTACAAGCGGCGAGGGCACCAAGCCACGGCCACAAGACCGCAGCAATGACAATGATGGGCCTGAACCTGTGCTGAAAAACGGCACCGCGCCGTCGCCGTCGCGCATGGCAATTACTACAAATTCCAGCATAACTCTTGGCGTCACCGCGACTGATCCGGAGGGGGATCCGGTCACGTTTGATCTGGTGCCACACGCAATACCGTCAGCGGCAGTATCAATCACGGATCACAGAAACGGCACCGGCGCGGTATCGATAAACACATCGGGCATGGACGCGGGCACGTACGCCTTTGTGATAACAGCGCACGACGGCCAGAACCTGGAACGCGCAATATACACGGTGGAGGTGACACCGTGAGTAGCCACAAAATTATGACGGTCGTCGCCATATCCGGGACATTGGCGGCCGTTGCAGTCGCGTATGCCGTATTCCCATCGTACGCGCCCGTACAGGAACCCTCAGGCGCGCCGCCCGACGCTGACGCCCGGCCCACCCCCGCACCAGATCCCGCGGAGCCTGCCACCCTGACGCCCGGACCCTCAGGCGCGCCATACTCGGATCCCAAAACCACGCATGGCGCGGTAGCGCGCCACAACATGTTCGCAGTTGACATGTACCGGCAGATTGCGGCCGATCCGGATCAGAAAGGCAAGAACGTCTTTTTTTCGCCATTTAGCATGTACATGGCATTTTCGTTCCTGTACGAGGGTGCCCGTGGCGAGACTGCCTCTCAGATGGAGCGGGTGTTTGGCTTTTACTCGGACGACAAAGTCCGTCACGAGCACGTGGCGCGGACAATGTCTTCCATAAACCGCGACGACCCACACGCGACGCTTGAGACTGCAAACGCCCTGTGGCTTCGAGATACGTTTGTCCCATATGACACATATACGGGCATTGTGCGCGACACATACCTTGCAGACATAGAAGCGCTTGACTTTAATGACGGCGAGTCCAGTGCAAATCGCATAAACGACTGGGCAGCCAACAAGACGCACGACAAAATAACGAAAGTAATAGACGAAAAAAGCTTTACTCCACTAACCATGGCGGTGCTGAACAACGCAATATACTTCAAGGGGACGTGGGTAACGCAGTTTGATCCCGACGATACAAAAGAAGACACGTTTTGGAAGGATGGAAATACCGCGGAAAAGGCCGACTTTATGCGCAGCCATGCCCTTTTCAACTATACCGAGTCAAACGGGGTGCAAGTCTTGAAGATGCCCTACGAGGGGGACCGGCTCTCGATGCTAGTGGTTCTGCCGTCAGAAAGGAACGGCATCTCGCAATTGGAGGAAACGATATCCGCGGAAATGATCGATACGTGGCGGCAGCGATTACAGCCTACCGAAGTCGCGGTTTCAATGCCAAAATTCAAGGCGGCAACGGATTATGCACTCAATGATTATCTTAAAAATCTTGGAATGCCCTCGGCCTTTAACCCAATCGGCGCAAACTTTTCGGGCATTGTAGATCTTTCAACTCTGCCGGGCAGCCTGTATGTTTCCGCCGCGTATCAAAATGCATTTGTGGACGTAAACGAAGAGGGTACCGAGGCCGCGGCAGTCACCACCATCATCATAGCTACCGAAAGCGCGGCGCCGCGACCGGTACAGTTCACAGCAGATCGCCCGTTCATCTTTGCGATACAGGACGATGAAAGTGGCACCCTCCTCTTCATGGGGCGCTTTTCGGCACCTGGCGCCTAAGACTACAGCATTACAAGCATGAAATTTGGGATTGAATGTGTCAGACATACGCACGCACCAGAAACGGATGGCAGGGCCGGTCGGGTTATCATGGCCGGCCCATCCTCGCATGCCCCCCGACGGAAATTAATGCCCAAGCCGTAGCAAGGCGCTGCCCAGATCGCACTGCTGGGCCAGGATGAACGCGGGATCCGAGTGCTTGCTACCTAACCGGAGCCGCATAAGGGGGATTTGTTGTCGGTGCATGCCTTGACGAATTCCTTCAGGAGGACTATTTCCCACGCCCCTCAGTCCTCACACCATAACGTTGCGTACCTGTCCCTTCCCCCCCCCCCCCGGCATCTACCGCAACATCTGCGAGAGCCTTTCAAGCTCCCCGCGTCCCTTCCTGCCAGATACGAGGGTTGCAGGCCCGAACCCGGCCTGAAAGGGCGGGACGGGTTTTGCCGACTATTTCGGCCCGAGTCAACGCAGATCGTGCCCAGATGAGGCTTCTTTCAGTGGCAAGTATAAGGCCGTTGCGCATCATATGGACTCACGTCCCCTGCAGGATGATGATGATGATCCTCGTTCATGTCCAGTTCCCCATCTGACCCATCTCGTTGCGTTTTACTTTGGGCGGCCTGCTAGGCCTCGGGAGATCCTAGAGGTGGCAGCTATGCTGCTCATCCGTTCTTGGCCCGAAGGTCTCTCTTCTTCCTGTATGCTTTCTTCAGGTTCTCCGGTCTTACTGTTGTCATGTCATACGTGATCAATAGGATCAAAATCTGTTTCTGTTTGACAAGTTAATCCCTCAAGAATTTCTGCCTCTAGCTAACCATATGTGGTAAGCAAAGCGCGGCAAAGCCGGAAATCAGATGGCATTCGCCATGATCGGCGCAGGGCCGGAATGCAAACGAACAGATTAGGGATCGCAAAAAACAGACGCATGAAGGCTGCAGGTGCGGGCAGGACGAAAAAGGCACGGGCTGCCGGGACGGTATGCGCAGAGGCCCCCGGCGGCGGTCCGGAACATTTTGTCGGAATCGACCTGCACAAGAAGTTCATGCAGGTGGCGCTGATGGACTCGGGCGGGAAGGTCCTCCAGAACAGGAGGGTGGGGTGAGATCTCGGGGACGTCGAAAAAGAGTTCTCCGGGCTTCCGGCAGGCGCAAGATACGTGCTGGAGTCGTCCTCCGTATGGTACGGCATGTACAGGTTCCTCAGGGACAGGCTGGGCCTGGACGTCATGCTGTCAAACCCGCTTGCGACAAAGCGGATTGCAGAGTCAAAGAAGAAGACGGACAAGGTGGACGCGGAGATACTGGCCGACCTGCTCCGGGGCGGCTATATTGCCGGATGCTATGTGCCCGATGAGGACATGGTGAAGGAGAGGCAGCTGATCAGGTACAGGGACAAGGTGGTGAAGGAGAGGACCAGGGCCAAGAACGGCGTCCACGCGATACTGCTGCAAAACGGGATCAAGATACCCGGGCAGCCGTTCTCGCCGCAGTACGTGCGCGAGCTCCACAAGATCGGCGACTGGAGGATAGACAAGCAGATCAAAACGATAGAGTTCCTGAACCAGGACATTGCAGACTGCGACGGCAGGATCCGGGACGCGGTGTCAAAAAACAGGAACGCCAAACTTCTCAAGACGGTGCCCGGGATAGGCAACATAGTCGCGCTCGCGCTGGCGTCTGAGATCGGCGACGTCTCGAGGTTTTCGGACATGGACCGCCTTGCCTCGTATTTCGGACTGGTCCCGTCGGTGAGGAACTCGGCCAGCACGGTCCACCACGGACGCATAACAAAGGCGGGAAACTCGATGGTGAGGCGCCTTCTTGCGGAGGCCGTGATAGTGCACGTAACGTTTGCAAGGAACAGGAAGACGTCCACCCCGATCAGCAGTTTCTACGAGCGGCTCAGCAAAAAGCGCGGCGGCTCAAAGGCAAAGGTCGCGGCGGCGGCCAAGATGCTCCGCATCGTATTCTGGATGCTGAAAAAAGAGATCGACTTTTGGACGTGCGTGGAGGAGGGGAGAAAAAGCACGTACCGCGAACCCGGGAGGAAGGGATCACGGGGTGTGAAAAATCATGGTTAGGGATTTGTGCGTCCAGCGTATGGGATTCTATGCCCGGCTAGCTAAGTGCATTGACGCCCTGACAAATGGATGAAGCATGGTACTGGGATTGGATGCCCGCATAGATACGTATTCGACTCATCCTAAGGAGGAACCGACGCTTAGCGTGTGCCATGCACCGCCGTACGAAATCCGCCGCGCTCTTTATAAAGTTCCAACATAGATACAGTCGTATGGCTTCGAGAATCTCTCTTCGTTGAAATGATGTACGATCTGATAACCCCACAGGTCACATCCTTGTCTTTGACGACGAATTTTACTAGCAAGTTGATCTTATGCATGGTGTAATAATGTCGGTTAAATCATTCCCAAGTGAGGATCATTTTGAACATATTGTCTAAAACTTTTTCAATCTCATACGGCCTTCCCGATTTTTTCCTATACGAAATTTTCTTAAGTCTGGGAGCAAACAGCTCGAGTGAAATATCCGGCTTGTTTTTCCGAATTATTTTCCATATATCGTTCTGATACTTTTTTCTATATGCATTTTCGATTGCTGTTACTAGTGCAACACCACTTTGTTGTTGTTTTATGATCTCGTCATTTGTAAGGCTTTCGTTGTGGCCACTTAGGTACGAATCGAACCAAGCAATTACCTTGCGCCTACCAAAGTTGTCTTCTTCAAAACTCTTCTTCCATATGTGAGAGCCAAAACCCGTATGAATCCTTTCTTCAATTTCCTTTACTTTCCGGACAGATTTCTCCTCATTGTCTGCCAAGATATACATGCGGATCTCATCCTGATTTGCCATCTTGATGAGGTGGTCTAGCTTCTGCTTCTCTATGTTGTTTATGCCTTTACAGTTATGCATAGTAATTCCGTCATCTTTCATATTGACATAAAGTCTGTCGAAGATCTTTTTGATTATTTTTTCTTCAGTATGTCCCTCAACCAAAAGGAAAATTCTTGTAGTCGGTTCTTGCATAAAAAATCTGAGGATCCCACGCTGTGTCTTTTTTGTCGCATAATCAAAGGGATCGGAATAGCCTTTTGTTTTCCATTGTTCTCTCAATGGATTGGAAATTACATCAGGTTCATCCAAAGTATCTTTTGTGAGATCACAATATAGGAGCAAGAGCAATCTAGAGATACGATAGTAAAATTGAGCAGTCAAAGGCTTTCCTTTCAACTCATTGATTCTGGTGTGTTTTGTGATCCTGACTAGGTCATACCAGTTCGCAAGCGGATCTGTCCGATACGCATTATCGGCGATTTTGTCATACATATCACGAACATCGGATTCATTTATGCCGTATTGTTGGACTAGTTTTTGAGCGGAGAATTTTTTTGTCATCCATTTATGCCATGAATCAAAATTGTTTTTTGGGTTAAAGGAATTGGTTGACATGGTGCCAAAAGCATGGAATCTATACGGTTCCTCCAAAACTATTAGAAAACCAATTATGCCTTCAAGCGCATCCATTTCATTAGTAAATGCGTTTTCCCGAGCTTGCATTATGTCTCTAACGCGACAAGCAAAATTCTGTGCTAATTCGTCGACATCTGAGTCACAGTAGAAAGACAGCTTTTTGAATTTAATTATAACCAGAATCTGCATTATCTGAAATGGGTGGTAATACAGTATCTTTCTATCATGGATTTCTCCTTTTTGATAGTCATGTTTGAAATTGGCCCATGATTCATAGTCACCTTTCTTTGGAAATTCCATAAGTCCCTCTTTATAACATGTATCGAGTTGTGTATCGATCTCCAAGAACGATGTCTTCTGTAGTTCCTCGGTCAACACAATCCGAAATGTCGGCCGAAGCCAACCTTCTTTTTCAAATTTTTCTAGTCTTCTTATGTCTATATCAATGCCGTGTTCCTTTAGAAATTTAATAAACTTCTTAGGATTAAGAAACGTATTCTGGGCAAATCTGTGTCGAATTTTTCTTTTGATATAAAATGAAAGTGGCCTCTTCTTCATTACAGTTTTTTCAGATCAATAGAGTATTAATTTTTAACCAAAAGTAGTAACCATATGTGGCAAGCAGGGTACACAAGAGCCGGAAATCAGATGGTACCCGACATGATCGGGGCAGGGCCAAAATACAAACAAACAGATTAGGGTTACGAAGATCGAATGGCGTGAAGGCTGTCAAGGTAGCCACATTGGAAAAACCGCGGGCTGCCGCGACGGCCGGCACGGAGGCCCCCAACAACAATCCCGAGTATTTTGTCGGAATCGATCTTCACAAGCAGTTCATGCAGGTGGCGCTGATGGACTCGGTCGGAACGACACTGCAGAACAAGCGTATAGAGTGCGACTTCAAAAAGGCCGCAAGGGAGCTTGCAAAGCTTCCTGCAGGCGCAAAATACGTGATGGAGTCATCGTCCGTATGGTACGGAATGTACAAGCTCCTCACGGAAAAGATGGGACTGGACGTCATGCTGTCAAACCCGCTTGCAACAAAGCGGATAGCGGAATCAAAAAAGAAGACGGACAAGGTGGACGCAGTGATCCTGGCAGACCTGCTTCGCGGCGGATATATAGCCGGATGCTACGTACCCGGCGACGATACGGTGCAGGAGAGGCAGCTGATCCGATACAGGGACAGGATGGTAAAGGAAAGAACAAGGTTCAAAAACAGCATACACGGCATACTGCTGCAGTCGGGAACCAAGATACCCGGGCAGACGTTCACGCCGCAGTACGTGCGCGAGCTGCACGGGCTTGGCGACTGGAGGATAGAGAAGTACATCAGCGCAATAGAGTTCCTGGACAGGGACATTGAAGACTGCAACGCCAGAATCCGGAACGCGGTATCGAGGAACCCAAAGGCCATGCTGCTCACGACAATGCCGGGAATAGGCAACGTCACCGCCCTTGCACTGGCGTCTGAGATCGACGACGTCTCAAGATTTTCCGACATGGATCATCTTGCGTCGTATTTTGGACTGGTCCCATCAGTGAGGAATTCCGCCGCGACTTCCCACCACGGCAACATAACAAAGGCGGGAAACTCACTGGTGAGGCACCTGCTTGCGGAGGCCGCAATAGTGCACGTAACCTGGGCAAAGAACCAGAAGAGACCCACGCCGATAAGCACGTTTTACGAGCGGCTAAGGGAAAAGCGCGGAGGCTCAAAGGCCAAGGTGGCCGCGGCCGCCAAGATGCTCCGCATCATATTCTGGATGCTGAAAAAGAACATTGATTTTTGGACGTGCGTGGAGGAGGGAAGAAAAAGCACGCACCGTGAACCGAAAAGGAAACGGGCGAAGGGGAGAGGGTGAAAGGATCATGGTCAGGGATTTGTGCGTTCCATCTATGGGATTACATGCCCGGTCCAGTAACTGCATTGAGACCCTGATGAATGGATGAAGCATGGTACTGGGATTTGATGCCCGGATAGATAGGTATTCGACTCATCCTAGGGGAACACGCCTCCCAGCGTTGGCTGCGCATTCGTGCACGAAAACCGTCGGATTCTTTATAAGGTCGCAACATAGATAGATGGAGATATAGCCTCGTCAATCTGAATCGTCCAGATCAAATGGTACGATCATGCCATTATGCCGAGTGATTCTCTCGCATTAATCGTTGGTAGCGGGGCTGTCCGGCGGGTGCCGGGAGGTGTCGTTGTGGACGCGGCCTGTCAAAAAAGACTCACAGATTGGCACGATGTTTTCCACCTTGCGTGCTAAATGTGCGAGAGGCGAGATCCCATCTAGCATCAATGGTGGGACCAGCACGACCGCAATAGTGGACAATCACGGCCCGTGGATTTAAGCGCGTCGCGAAGTTCGGACCCGGCGGCGCGCCAGCGCGGCCCCGCGGGGGCATCAGAAGGTTGACGGGATAGTTTTCAAGGGGGCGCGGCAGGATGGCCAGGCTGGCCGAATGGATGCAGGCGCGCGTGTCGTGGAGCAGGGGGGCGGAGAGGAGGGGACGGCGCGCGCTGCAGATGCTTACCGTCCCGGACCAGATCACCCGGGTCGCTCCCGGACACTATTGGTGGCCTCGCAGTCCCAGTCCGGGCTGTGGTATGATGTGAAGATGGCGCCGGGCGGCAGGTGAGAGTGCACCTGTCCGGACCACGAATACCGGAAGGCCCAGTGCAAGCACATCTTGTCGGTGACGGCAGAGGTGGTCGATCGCGAGGCGGCCGCGGTTGCCGACGCGGCCGCGGTGGAAGAAGAGACGGCCGCGGCGGCGCCCGACGGCCTCATACACGTGCATCCTGTAGACGAAGAGGTTCCGCCAAAGTGCAGGCACTGCCCCGGCACGCACATAATCAAGTATGGAAACCAGTACTGGACGGACGGGTGTTCGGGCGGCGCCAAATCGCGCCAGCGATACCAGTGCAGAACGCGCGGCAGGGCGTTCGTATACAGGGCCGGGGCGGAGCGCATGCGCTGCGACATGGAGGACGTGACCCGGATACTTGGCGACTATTTCAAGTGGCACACTTTGGAATCGGTCCATGATACGATGAGGCAGGACTACCTCGCGATGAGCGGGCAGAACGTCCACAGGATCATTAAAAAATACGTCCGGCTCACCGATGCGTACACGTCGGGCCTCCCGCTCAACTGCCTGGGGGACAGGTTCCACGCAGACGAGATAGAGCAGAAGATACGCGGCGAAGGCCACTACAACTTCGGGATCATGGACCACAAGACCCAGTACATGCTGGCGTCGCAGATGGCGGATCGCAAGGGCGGCTTTAACGCCACGGGCCTGCTACAGGCCGCGGCCCTGCGCGCAGGCAAGATACCTGCGGAGTTTGTCAGCGACGATCTGGGATCCTACAAGGTCGCGTTCAGGGCCGTCTACGCCCCGCGCAACCCCGTGGACATGCACTGCAAGCATCTGGCGGACCCCGGCAAGGCCAACGTCTCGACTCCCCCCGCAGGGAGCGGCGGCGGCTCCCCCGCCTCCTCCGAGCACATAGACAAGGCGGGGACAAACAAGCACGACCACTATAACAACAACGTCTTTGAGAGGTTCAACAGCACGCAGCGGGCCTGCTACAGGCCGCGGCGCGGCATCAAGAGCGCGCAGTCGCCGATATTTTCGGGCTTTCGCATATGATACAACTTTGCGCGCCAGCACAGCACGATCAAGTGCACCCCGGACGAGGCCGCCGGGATAGTCGTACATGGCCCCAACAAGTGGAAAACGTTCATCGGCAATGCAAGCATGGCAGCCCTGGGAGGAGCAACGACGTGAGTTGACACACCATCACATCATGTGAACCGCGGGGTCGTCTTTTTTGACCATGCTTCTGCGGCGGCGGTGAGATCATGGGAAGCCCTTGCTGCCCCTCTCAAGCAGCGACAGCTGCCGCGGCGGCGTGCCCACCAGCGATTAATGCGAGAGAATCTTCGAGAGCCACGCGATTAATCTTTATTGTGAGGTGTAAAGAATCTCTCACCGTCAAAGTGGATCATGTGGTGTGGGGATTCAGCGATCCATACCTCTGTTTCCCACGCGATGTCACCCGCGTATTTCTTCATAGTTGACATGTTCTCAAACGCGGTCACATACACGATGCTCGATGCGACACGCGAGAACAAATCCTTCAACTCTATTCGTCTCTTTGGGTCGATCGGTCCGTGGCTGGTGACAGCCTCTATCAAGAACACCCAATCTCGTTTGGTATCGTGTATAATCATGTCCGGCATCTTTCCATGGGGATCCAAACGCATCCTCAGTACTGCGGTGCACGTATCATCTACGTAAGTAAGCTTCTTAGCTGTGTCTCCCACGTAGAGCAAGCGACCATCAGGCACAAACTTGGGGCGGAACTTGCGCCAGACATTTTTGACTAACTCGTTGTGGCGCCCACTAGACAGTCTGACTTCTTTTCCTTGAGACGGAACCAGCCTGATCTTACCGGATCTCCTCTCTCTATCATACAGGGCTTGCAGTGGTGGATGGTTTTTGTGATACGCTGCCAATCGCGTGGTCCATAGTTCCGTCCCATATGCCCGTAGCGCGGCCAGCGCGTCGGGCCTGATCTGGTACACGGTTTTGCCACTGTTTGTAGGTCTGTCGGGCTTATCTGGATTGATGTTCACAAGGCCGGCTTGGAGAAACTGGTGTACTGTCTGGCGCCTTACTGTCTCGCGCGAATTGGGCGCATACGTCTTGTTGTAATATCTCTTAAAGAACTCCATCATTGGTGTTATTCCCATCAGAGGGTTGCTAGCCTTGACCCACTCGTCGCCAGGTTTCAGACCTAGCAGAGACAGCAGAGACAGCGCCGATCTCACATTCTGTTGCTTGTCCGGCAGTCCAAGATTTGACAGCACGTGGCGCGCCTCGTTAATTCTTGCGTTTCGCGCGTTCATACCGATCTCTCCAAAGCCAGTCTGTTTACCGCTCGGTCTATCTCATCCTGCCCTGCTCCGGGGCCAACTGCTCTCCCTATCGCCCGTAATACGTCCAAGGGTGGGTATCTCAAATATCTAAGATCCGTCGCATTCACCTGCGTGTTGCCGTTGAATTGTCGTAGGTATATGTCGGCAGCAGTCGAGTTAAGGAACGCCCATAGCCCATGTGCAGTGATCTTGTCAATGGTACAGCCGGGGCGGTAAAAATAGTTGACGCGGTTCTCGAACCCTACCAGCTGCGTTCCATAGTCCTTGCGGGTCCACACTGCAGCGACGATCCTGCGTCTCTCCTCCTTGGCAGTAAAGCGCTTTACCAGCACGTATGTCTCGTTTCTTACCAGCAGCTTGGTCGTTTTTTCGTTGGCCTCTATAAAGCTGGGATGTTTTCCGCCTGTTGGAAACCTCACTGTTCCCGCTGATATGTCTGACGGCCTGACCAGTGGCACTGCCCTCCCGCGTCCACTACTCCTCAGTGCATCAGCGGCCCTAAAGTCGACCACCTTACCAGTGGACACGTTCAGTCCCAAACTGTCCAGCGTGGCTCCGAGCCTTCTCATCTTTGCCACTATGGCCGATTCGCGAGCGTCCGGCGCAATGTGGACGAAGAGACTGGGGTCAGAGGGGGAGACCACGTCGTCTGCCCTCACCTTTCTGGACAGTACCGGTGAGGCAGGTCCGGTGCTGGAGGAGACGATCACGTCCACGCGACGTCCCCCCTTCTTGGCACACATTATCACGTTCTCCTGCAGGACACCGTCAGTTTCGAACTGTGACGACCTGGAATCGAACAGGTGAATCCTCCTCAGCGCCATGGAGTCCAGCATGCGCCCCCTGAACTGTCGGAAGTATGTGCCGTTGCAAAAGCTGCGCGGCGTAATGAACGTCATCTGTCCACCGCGATCCAACATGTCTTGGGCCGCGGACACGAATGCAGTGTACATGTTGGTGGTGCGGAGGCCCGCCCTACCCATCATGGCGGTGTACTCGGGGGATCGGGTGCCAATCTTGCTGTACGGCGGGTTCATGATCACGTGTGTGAACCCCTTGGGGCTGGATCCTGCACATTCGGTCACAAAGTTACTTTGGATTAGCCTGCCCGAGAACTTAATCCCACGTCTGGCGCAGAGGCGTCCAGCCCTATCTAATGCCTCATCTATGTTGCACGACAGTGAGCCATCGATCTCGTATGCGGTAACCTCGACCCTCTCTGGCACCTTTCTCAATTCACAAATACGTTCCACGCATGCTGTAAAGAGGGATCCCGCCCCTGCCCCAGGATCGAGTATGCGTATAACCCTCTGCCTGTATGACATCATGGATGCCATGAACCTTGAGATCGGGGCGCTCGTAAAGTATTGCTCTAGGAGCTGTTTTCTTCGTTCCGTCCGTCGGGCAGGCGCGCCAGCATCGATCACGCTCTGTGCAGTCATGATCCCATTACTCCCGTGCGTCCTGCCCTTGGCATATATATAACGTGTCAGTCATCTGAAACCACATAGTATTGGAAGTAGTGGTATTTTTGTGATTGGCCTGAGGTGAGGTTGGTGCGTAAATCCCCAAAGTCCGCCTGTTTTGGCCGCTGCCCAACGTGTATGATTACATGTACGCGAGTTTTTTGGCGCGCGGACGCCGCGGGGTTGGATGCCTTACGCGGCAGACGCCCGCCGTAGGACGGTATCTGTATGTCAAGCTCGTTTGCGTACCTGAAGGGACGAGGATGTAGCATACAGCAAGTCGTTTAGAAAAAAAGGGGCAGGGATACTGTAAGCGTCCCGGTTCGCTTTCTGCCGTCATGAAGGGGATTAAGGCCCACTGTGGATCTAGACCCCACCCGGTCCATTACCACTCTGGATCTTAATCCCGCCTGCGCGTTGTTGTGTGGAGGGCGTTGCTGTTGCTGCAGCAGTGTCCGCGATAGCCGCCGTTGAGGATGCGGCCGCGGTTGGCCGCTCGACTATGATGCGCCCGTCAGGTACGGGTGTCGTCAATGTTGTCGACTTTGTCGACTTTGTCGACTCTGGCAGGCGTCAGGCACGGGTGTCGACGACTTGGGAAACTCCATGCTCGCATAAGATCCATGGTTTAAATACACACGAAAGAAAAATGCCGGCATTGGAGTACGAAATAGTAAAGAATCCGGTTGGATTGGTCGAGTTTGCGCTGAACCGCGGGGACGCAATTACCGCGGAGGCAGGCGCAATGGCGTTTATCCAAGGACAAGTACGCACCGAGACTAGGATGCGGAAGGGAGGCCTCTTCAAGTCGCTAAAGGCGGCCGCGTTTGGCGGCGAGTCATTCTTTGTAAACGAGTTCGTTGCGGAGGAGGACGGCTGCAGGCTGGGACTGACCGGCAACATGCTGGGCGACATCACAGTGATCGACGTGAACCAAGAGTTTATCGTCCAATCCGGATCATTTGTCTGCTCCACCACAGATCTGACGCTGGATACAAAGTGGCAGGGATTCAGCAAGGGGATCTTTGGAAGCAACCTCTTCATGCTTAAAACGGTGGGAACCGGCAAGATGTTCGTCAACGCGTGGGGCGGAATAATCGCCAAAAAGCTAGAGGACGGAGAGAGAATGATTCTGGACAATTACCAGCTGGTGGCACTGACTACTACGGCCGAATACCGCGTGACAAAGCACGGCAGCCTGAAGACGTCACTGTTCGGGGGAGAGGCTCTTGTCCTTGAGATCACTGGTCCGGGCACGGTCTACATTCAGACTAAGAATGTGATGGAGTTTGCAAGGGCGCTGATTCCGTTTCTTCCAAAGCGCGGCCTGGGCAACTGACTCGGGCCTGCAGTCCACCGGTGCATCGGACTTCCAAGGATGGTTTTGGCATGCACGACCCGTGCACGAGTTTCCATCCCCCTCCCACTAAAAGCAATACGGGACAAGGGCGCATTTGTGTGGGAACTATGCGCTCCTCCACGGGTGTCGCCTGCTACCTGCGTCTCTTTCCGTGAAACAGGACGTGTGAGACGGCCATGGTGGCAGCAGCGAGAACCGCGCCGACAAAGTTGCGCGCCACGATCATCTCGCTTGGCAGCGCCGCTATGACCGGCGTACCGAACGCGACGTGGGCGTTGTCAGCAAGCCAGAACGCGACGGCCGACGCGGACAGCACGCCGGCAATCAGGTATCCCAGGCGCGTCCCCGCGATGACCATGGCCACCGAGGCCGCGACGGCGACGAGCCACAACGCGGAGCCCGATAGCCACAACGGGTGGTATACGTCTGCCCTGCCGTCCAGCCAGTAGTAGGACGTCCCGATCGCCCCAAGCAGAACCAACATGGCCAGAACCGCGGCACGGCCAGCCTCCCGGCCTCCGACGTCCCCGGCCTCCGACGTCCCCTTTTTTTGCCGCCTTCCCGCGTCGGCAAGATTTCTGGTCTCCTCAACGGCAATGTCAATGGACTCGCGTACCGGCTTGGGCCGAATCTTGATGATGGCAGACATCGAGTCGTCCGTAACCACCGTGTCGTGCACGAGACTGTCTATGAGGGGCCTGGCAAGCGATGCCCTGACGGGGGTCACCAAATCCACCCAGTACGACGAGAGCCGCGTTGTCAGGAATGGTATCTGCAGTATGATCAGCCTCCTGCCAAGGCGCCCGGCGTACATCCTCATGAGATCCTCATAGGTGACCCTGTCGGGACCTCCGATCTCAAGAATCCTTCCGACAGTGGCATCGGCCGTCAGGCACCTTGCCAGATACTCTATTACGTCGCCCACTGCAATGGGCTGGGCCGCGGACTTTACCCACGAGGGGCACACCATCACGCTCAGCCGCTCCACGAGATACTGCAGCATCTCGTACGAGCTTCCGCGGGCGCCGATTATCAGGGAGGCCCTGAGCTCCGTCACCGGGATGCCACCCGAGGCCAGCACCTCCCCGACCTCCTTTCTGCTCCTCATGTGGGGCGAGAGGTGGCGGCCCGCGTCGTGCAGCCCGCCAAGATAGATGATCCTCTTCACGCCCGCCCGCGTTGCGGCCTCAAGAAAGTTTTTGGCCTGGAGCATCTCCCGTTCTGCAAACTTCTGCCACGTGCCGCTTCCGCCCTCCATGGAATGTATCAGATAGTACGCGACATCCACGCCGCGCATGGCAGTCCTGAGCCCTTTGGGATCAAACGCGTCGGCCTGGACATATCGCACGCCCTTGGCGGGGCCGGCGCCCTGCACGGCCACCCGCCTCCGGCTCATTCCGACTACGTCAAACCCGTCTGAGGCCAGCCGGGGGATCAGCCTCGAGCCGATGAACCCGGTCGCGCCGGTAACCAGAACCGTGGGCGGTGCGGCACGGCGCGAGTCCGCGTCGTGCTGCTGCTGCTGCTGCACGTCCCGTCCTTTCACATCGCTATGCCCCGCGGCGCGCGCCGCGCCGAGTGACACGTCTGGTGCATCTTCCATCTGTTACACACGGCGCGTGGAATATCCGTATTTAACACAATGTGGACGGGCTGCATGAATCCGGCCGTGTCGCATCCGTCAGCTGCCCCTTCTTTCCCCATCCAGCAGGAAACCGCTAGCCCCCGTCAGGGCGCCGCCCTCTTCTGAAGCCGGGCGTTGTTTGGATCAAGATCGGTCCAGACAACGTCGTACCCCATGCAGGACAAGAGCTCGGCATGGCAGCCCTCCGGGATTTCAGCGCCTGCCAGTATGCGGCACGCGTCTACAAACCCTTCGGGGCCGCGGCCAATCGCCTCTGACACCTCGGACATTCTTGACGCAGACACCATATACGGGCCCGCCCGGACGTACCTCCCGGGCGCGGACGCCTCGAACATGCCGGGCACCGCACCCTCGGGCACCAGGTGCCTGACGGCCACGTCCCGTATTGCGATCACGTCGGCGCCAATATCATCCGGCGATAGCCGCGCGTCGGAGGCCGCCTCGCGTTCCAGCTCGGCGTCGATCCCGGCGAGATGGTCGAGTATGGGCTTGACGGACATGTCCTTGCCGAACACAAAGACGCCCGGTATCCCCGCAACCTCGGAGGCCTGTGAGCACAGACGCGAGGAATCGACCCCCACAAGCATGTCTATGCTGCCTGCGCCGCGGGCGCCAGGGCCGGCCCCGGGCCCTCCCTTGCCGGCTGGCTCGGCCAGCATGTCGCGCAGCTTTGTAAACTTTCGGCGCAGATACTCCGGGGTCCAGAACCCCACGATCTCAAGGTAGACGCGCCGCCCAAGCCGCTCAAACACAAAGTCCGGCAGCATTGCCTTGTTTCCGGATATGAGCGGCCCGGGCTCCCTCGTCATGCGCCATCCGAGCGGATCGCCGCGCCCCAGATGTGTGTAAAGGATGTCGGCAAACCTCTGCTCGACGGAGCTGTCGTACTGCTGCGGGCCTGCATCGGTCCCATGCCGCGGCCCGTACTCGACGCCCCTCAGGTGGGCACGCGCGGAGTCGCTTGCCATCTCAAACCGGTACAGTTTCGCCCCGCCCGGCGTCTTTCTTGAGATCGTGGCGTCAATCCACCACGACGGGGTGCGGGTTATCACAGGAAGCATGCGCGCAAAGGCGGTGCCGTACCTGGTGGTCATTTTGAAGGCGCTGAGCGGTCCCTCAAGTATGCAGCGCAGCGGGGCCTCTCCCCTGCTGGCGCTACCGCCCCCCGTCTTGCCCGTGCCGCCGTCCTTCTTCTTGCCCGTGCCGCCGTCTGCTTCCAGCACGTACATGAGTCCGCGCGCCTTTACCGTCCGCAGTATCTCCTTCCAGTACGGGCCCTCGCTGACGTAGAACTCCATCCGCGTGCAGCCAAACAGCAGCGTCTGCGCAAGAGACATGTTGTACCACAGCAGCAGGTCCTCGACGGAGATTGTATCAAAGCGCTCCAGCGTCTGGTTCTCCTCCAGGTCGGCCCACATGATGCGCGGGACGTCGGACGGCCTGATGCCGCATGCGCCGGCCGCACTCTCTATTATCGCGTCCCTCTTTGCAGCAGACGTGGCAAGCCCCGCCGCGGACGACTCGGCAAAGATAACGCGCCTCACGTCGTGCGGGTCGAGCCCCGGCGGGCAGGACTCCGGCCTCCGCGTCTCAAACGAGGACCTGCGCTCAAGCAGCGTGCGGAGCCCCCTGACAAGCTTGTAGTCGTAATCAGGCTCCATGTCAGATATCGTGCCGTGTAGCTGGCCCCGGCTCATGCCGCTTGCAGACGCATTCTCAAATTCGGAGATGAGTTTGGAGGCAAGCTCGCGCTCGGTGGCGGAGGCGGCAGCAGTCGCGCCTCCCTTGGCGTCGCCGTCGCCGTCGCCTCCTCCCCCCTCCCCCTCCTTTCCCGTACCGGCACGGCCCACGCTGCAGAACATCGGGTATATCCTGCCACGGCTTGTGCGGGCGCGCAGCATCTCAGACGGCAGCATTACCCGTCGCCGGCCCCGCGCTGCCGCCTCTGTCCCGGGGCGCGGCCCCCCGTGGTGCGCCCCGCAGCGTTGCGGCGCAGCGCCGCGGTGCGCCTTGCGCTGCTGCCCACCTCCCTAGTCTCCTCTGATATGATCTCAACCAGCCTGGCCCTGGCGCCGTCCCGCTTCGGGCGCAGCAGCCTTCCAAGCCTCTGCACCATCTCCCTGCCGCTCCCCGTGCCGCTCACGATGACGCCGAGCTCCGCGTCGGGAACGTCTACCCCCTCGTCAAGCACGCGGGACGTGACGACGGCCACGTACCTTCCGTCCCTGAACCCGTCAAGCACCTCCCTGCGCTCGGCCTTTGCGGTCTTGTGGGTTATTATCGGTATGAGGAACCTGTCCGATATCGAGCGCGCCATCTTGTTGTTCTGCGTGAATATTATGGTCTTCCTCCTTGCCCCCGCGGCCTCCCCGGAGGCGCCCAGGCCGCGCGCGGGGGCGCGCCCGCAGTTCTCGGCCAGTATCCGCTCGAGCTCGGCCGTCTTCGCGGCCGCGTTGAACGCAATCTCGTTTGCCCTGTTCCTTGCAAGCAGCGCGTTGCGGGCCCCCTTGCTGCGGTTTGATATGAGGATGAGACGCTTCAGGTTATACATGGACTCGGTCCTCATGCCAAGCCCCCGCAGCTCCTTGAGAAACTCGGACCTGCACCTCGCATACTCGGCCTGCTCGGCGTCCGTCAGCCGCACGCGTATCCTCTGCACGTCGTACTTGGCAAGGTGCCTCTTGGCGGCAAGCTCCCCCGAGCCCCTCGTGTACACGACACCGCCGGCCAGCCTCGGAATCTCAGAGTGCAGCCCGTCCTCACGCTCAAGCGTGGCAGTCAGCCCCAGCCGGAACGGCGCGATGCACTGTTCTGCGACCAGCCTGTAGCCCGGGGCGGGCAGGTGGTGCACCTCGTCGAACACCAGGAGCCCGAACCTGTTTCCAAGCTCCGCGGCCCTGGCGTACGCAGAGTCGTACGTGGATACTGTCACCGCCCGGATGTCGTCGTATCCGCCGCCGAGCCGCCCGACTTCAACCGTCCCGCCGCTGCCATTGCCGTCGCCGCTCGCGCCGCCGTTATCGCCATCCGCATAATCACGCTCATACCCCCTTACGCGCAGATTGCCGCGCAAAAACTCCGCCCACTGGTGCAGCAGGTCTATGGTGGGGACCAGCACGAGCGCGGGCACGGCGGCCCTGCAGACGGCGTGCATGCCGACGACCGTCTTGCCCGAGCCAGTCGGAAGCACCACGCACCCCCTCATCCCCGCCCTCTGCCAGCTGTCGACCGCGTCCTGCTGGTAGTCCCTCAGCGGCATGTTAGCGTACAGCGCGGGCATAGCCTCGTACTGCCTCACCTCGTCGTCGTGCGCAATCTCGCTCTCCTCCAGGTATTTGAGCACGCCGGGGTAGCTCATCCCGTACGCCCGCAGGGTACCGCTGCGCTCGTCATACCTGGCATCTGGAATCTCCAGCATCCGGGCGTTCTCGATGCATATCGTCCCGTGGTCAAAGACGAGGCGCGGATACATACACTGTAGGCGGCGCGGCGGCAGTTATAGGTATGCAGTCCACCGGCAGGCCATCTGAGCGGTACGGACACGCGCCCGCAACTCCATACTTAAAAAGTCTACAAAATACTTATATAGTTGTTAAATCAACATTACAGAGTAAAATAAAAAGCTTTGGAGGCGTTGGCAGTGGAGATGGCAGGTTCGATCAATGCAAAGGAGAGGTGCCCGAGGTGCGCCCGCGGCACCATGATTACGGACGGAAGCACGGGCGAGAACTTTTGCGGCAGCTGCGGCTACGTGGTCTCAGAAAAGGCAGAAGAGTCGGGCCCCGAGTGGCGCTCGTTCTCAAACGAGGGCGAGAACAAGAGCAGGGCCGGCGTGCCCACGTCGCTTGCCATGCACGACATGGGGCTGGCCACCATAATCAACCCACAGAACAGGGACGCGACCGGCAAGCCGCTGGCCGCGTCGATGAAGAGCACCATCGAGAGGCTGCGCACGTGGGACAACAGGAGCCAGGTGCACGAGCCGGTCGACCGCAACTTTCGGCAGGCGTTCAGCGAGCTTGACAGGCTAAAGGACAAGCTCGGGGTCGGGGAGGCCGTCATCGAAAAGGCGGCCCACATATACAGAAAGGCGCTTGAGAAGGGGCTCGTCAGGGGGAGGTCGATATCGGCGCTCATAGCGTCCGCGCTGTACGCGGCGTGCCGCGTCACGGAGACGCCCCGCACGCTCAAGGACATAGGCCAGGCAAGCAACATAAAGCGCAAGGACATCGCGAGGTGCTACAGGCTGCTCCTCAGGGAGCTTGACATTACGATGCCGGTAGTCGATCCCATAAAGTGCATCTCAAGGATTGCAAGCAAGGCGGAGCTCTCCGAGCGCACAAAGCGCCACGCCACGAAGATACTAAAGCTCGCCGAGCAGCACAAGATATCCGCGGGAAAGGACCCGATGGGGCTGGCGGCGGCCGCGCTGTACGTGGCGTGCACCGAGTGCGGCGAGAACAAGACCCAGAGGGACGTGGCCGAGGCCGCCGGCGTGACTGAGGTTACGATCCGCAACAGGTACAAGGGGCTCAAGACGGCGCTAGACGGGATGGTCTCGGCGTAGGGACTCGGCCATTCTAGAGGACATGATTATCGCGGCCACAGACAGGATCCCGCACACGGCCAGTATCACCTCTACTGAGAACATCATGGGGTGGGAGAACGCCTCCTCCAGCGTGACGAGGTGCGTCTGCGATATGAAGTGGGCGTGCGAGAATATGAAATAGTTGGTGGCCCAGTGGACCAAAACTGACGCGACAAACCCGTACCTGACGTACACCCACCCTAGGATGATTCCGCCGGCGGCCGCCTGCGCAAACTTGCCCTCGCTCCACGGCTCGCCCAGCGCTATGTGCGCAAAGCCGAACAGGAGCCCGACTGCCACGATCACCGCAAGCGCCCTCCGGGGATCGTCGATGCCGACCGCGTCGGGGCGCCACAGGCAGCGGGCCGCGTATCTGATGGAGGGGCGCCCGGAATACAGCAGAAAGACGGGTATCCCGACCAGCACGAGCCTGAATCCGGTCTCCTCCGCGATTGGCGCAAGCGTCACGTAAAAGAACTGCAAGAGATCGTTGTCGGACTCGGGCGGGGCAGTCTCTATGCCGGCGTAGCCCTGCGCGGTCGTTATTATAATCGAGGCAAGCACCAGTATGGAGAACCACGTTATGGCCCCCAGCATGTAGTTGTCAAACCGGTGCGCCGTGCGCCGGCCCGCCATGACGTCAGATATGGCGCCCATGAACCCGCGGGCGGGGCCCATGCAGGCTACTGCAAACGCGACCAGGTACCCAAGCCACAGTACCGCGAACGCGTCGCCGACTGACGCCGGCGTGGGGGCAAGGTACAGGCCCGTTCCCTCAAACAGGTCCAAGTGCGTCAGCGGCAGGTCGTAGTTTATGTCCCCCCCTATGCCGCTTGCAAAGACCACGAACGCCCCCATCGGGAAGGACGCAAGAAACAGCCCGAACGTCACGGATATGACGGCGGCGTGGGGGACACCGAGCAGCTGCCGCGCAAGTGACTGCCGCGCCAAGGCGGCAGGCCCGGGGCGGCCCGCGTCGTTGTCGCCGTCTTGATTCTGGTCGCTCTGCGCGCCACCACCACCGCCGCCGCCAGCATCATCGTCAATGCTGTTGCTTTTATCAGGGGGCATCTCAATGCAGCTCTATGCTCTCCTCGGCAAAGCCGAGCGAGACCAGCGTGTCCTTTATTGTATCGCGGTGGTCGCCCTGCAGAAAGATGTACCCTTCCTTTGCCGTTCCGCCACAGGCGTACTTGTTTTTGAGATCCTTTGCGACCGTCTCAAGGCTGTTGAGTTTGGGATCAAGCCCCTCAATCATCGTACCCTTCTTCTTAAAGCGCCGCGTCTCCAACCGGATTATAATCTTGGTGCTGTCCTTGGCAAGCTCCCCGCATGCACACAGGTCATCGGGTAGGCCACACGTATTACAGATTACCGCCACGTTCGTTACCAATTGGCCTCACATGCTATTAAGGTTTGAGGATCATGATTTACCAAGGAAGTGGTTGGCGTGCGTCTACATGTATTGTTAGCGAAACCCGGGACGGCCGCCGGCAAGAGGCCGTGCAGGGATGGAGGGGCCGTGCGGTCCGCAGCGCGCGGCATCGATTCAGGCCGAGGGGCCGGCATGGTTTTTTAGCGCCCGTGACATACGAGGCGCGTTGGCACACAAAGGTGACGGTGGGGGAGACGAGAAGGAGCGCGTCAGACGCGCCGCAGAGATGCTGCTTACGGGGGCCACCTTGCTGGGCCACCCATGCCCGTACTGCGGAGGCGTCAGGGTGATCAAGGACGGCGACGCGCTGTGCGTCAGCTGCGGCCAGGAACCGGAGAGGCGTGACGTACCGATGGCGGCCCCCCAGAATGGCGGCAGTGACGCGGGGGATGATGCGGGTGCAGAAAAGCCGGGGGTGCGGCGGCAGGGGCGGCACAACCTGATCGACGTGCTAGAGAAAAAGCTTGAGTCGCTTGCCGGCGAGCTTGAATCGGAGACCGACAGGCAGAGGGAGATTGCGATACTAGATTCAATCGAGGGCGTACTTTCAGCCCTTGAAAAGGCCAGGGGCATCACGGACGGAGGCGGTGGCGTGAACGACGCCGGCAGCAGCAGCAGCAGCAGTTCAGGAACAGCATGAACAGTCACCGGATTGCACGCGGCCGGCGCCGGCCCTGGCCGGTCTGTCCCAACCCCCCGGCCCCGCGCTCTGATCCCGCCGGCACGTCCTAGATCATATTTACAATTTGCAGGCTGCATAGCACATAGGCGCGGCGCGGATGAAAAGTTTACAACCGCACGCCGCAGGACTGCAGCCACCGGAAGGGGATCCCTGAGTTTAAATCAAGAGCCGTGCCCGCACATACAGTGCCACGAACATTTGCCGTGATTGGGGATCCGATCGATCACTCACTCTCGCCGCACATGCACAGCGCCGCGTTCAGGCATCTGGGAATGAACGACTGCTCGTACATAGCATACCGCATACCAAGGGGCGAGCTTGCGCACGGAATCGAGTCGCTCCTAAAGATAGGGATTGCGGGATTCAACGTCACCATACCCCACAAGGTGGAGGTCATGCGCCACCTGTCAAAGACAGACGAGACGTGCAGCATGGTTGGCGCCGCAAACACGGTAGAGGTTGCCGGCGACGGGTCGCTCAAGGGATACAACACCGACGTCGAGGGGTTTGCAGATCCGCTCCGCAGGAGGTCAATCAGCCTCAAGGGGGCCTCGGTGCTGCTGCTGGGCGCGGGAGGCGCCGCGAGGGCCGTCATTGCGGCACTGGCAAGACTCGGAGACACGTCAGACATTACCATTGCAAACCGCACCCCAAAGGCCGCCTCGGAGATGGCCGATCTCGCAGGACTCGCGGGCCTGCCCAACGCCAGGGCCGCCCCGCTGTCGGAGGCCGACCAGATCGCTAATGGGTGCAACGTAATAATCAACGCCACCTCGATAGGGTTGCCGGCGTCAGCCGAGAAGACCATTCCGATATCCCCAGAGTCCATTAATAGGGACGACGTCGTATACGACACGGTATACATGCCCATGAAGACCGACCTCATACAGAAGGGCAAGGAGAGGGGCGCCACGTGCATAATGGGATACGAGATGCTGCTGGGGCAGGCCGCCAGGGCCTTTGAGATATGGCACGGGGTCGGCGCCCCCCGGGACGCGATGAAGAGGGCCCTGCTGGGGGTGGGGGCATGACGGCCCGGGGGCAGAAGAGCGCGGGCGCCACCGTGCACGGCGCCGTATCGCTGGTAAACGCACTGGCCACCAGAAAGGGGGCCACCCTTGGCGTGGCGCTCAGGGTGGAGGCCGACGTGCTTGCAGTACCGGGCAGGAGCGGGATCACGGTGGCAAGAAAGGACGGGCGGAAGGAGGGCGAGGGGCGCCCCAGGGAGGGCAGGCGGCGGCCAAACCACCCGTTTAGCTCGAGGCTGATACAGAAGACCGTGCAGCACGTCGTCCCAAAGTCCAAGCTAGAGTCAAACAGGATAGAGATATCCATATCATCGGAGATGCCCGCAGGCTTTGGGCTGAAGAGCTCGAGCGCCATATCGTCTGCCGTGGCCCTCGCGTGCGACAGGGCGTTCGGGCTCCGCATGTCGGACCACCAGATACTCCTTGCAGGCGTGGAGGCGTCCATCGCATCAAAGGTAAGCATCACGGGCGCGTACGACGACGCCTGCTCATGCTACTACGGGGGGTTCAACGTAACCGACAACGCGAGGCGGCGCCTCGTGCGGCACCAGCGCGCGCCCCGCGGCATGTCGGCGGTGATATTCATACCAAAGAGCAGGAGGCGCGGAAACCTCAAGAGGCTCAAGCTGCTCGAAGAAGCCTTTGAAGGCGCGTGGCGCCTGGCAAAGCGGGCGGAGTACTGGAAGGCCATGACAATAAACGGGCTGGCAACCGCGTCCGTGCTCGGCTCCGACCCCGAGCTCGTGGCCAGGCTGGTCGAGAAGGGGGCCGTGGCCGCGTCCGTGTCCGGAAACGGCCCCGCCGTCGCCGCGGTCGCCAGGGACGCCGACGTGCAGGGGGTCAGCAAGGTGTTTGCGGCCGCGATGGAGGGCAGAACGATAGTGTCGGGACTGAGCAACAAGAAGGCAGAGGCCCATGACATACTGTAGCGTGTCAAGGTCCGCGCTCTCAGGGACCGTCAGGTGCCCCCCAAGCAAGAGCTATACGCACAGGGCCATATTCCTGTCCGCGCTCGCAGATTCGGGGGGCGGAAGGGTGTCAAACGTCCTGCGCTCGGCGGACACGGACGCCACCATAGAGGCGTGCAGGAGGCTGGGCGCGTCAATCAGGGTGGAGGCAGGTCACGGCAACGGGGCAGAAGCAGGCACCCTTACCGTCACGGACCCCATACGGAAGGCCCGCGGCCACGGCGGGGGTGGCGGCGGCGCGGAGGCCGTACGGATTGACGCGGCAAACTCCGGAACCACGATCAGGATTGCCGCGGGGGTGGCGGCCCTGCTTGACGGACGCACCGAGCTCACGGGGGACGCCAGCCTCAGGACCCGCCCCATGCAGCCGCTGCTTGACGCGCTCTCCGCAATGGGCGCCTCGTGCAGTTCCGCGGACGGCCGCCCCCCGCTGCGCGTACGCGGGCCCATACGCGGGGGCGCCGTGGAAATACCGGGAAACGTCTCAAGCCAGTTTGTCACGTCGCTGTTTCTGTGCGCGCCCAGGACGGACTCCGGGATGAGCATCACAATAGAGGGGGGCATGGTCTCAAGGCCCTACCTGGAGTCCACCATCAGCGCGATGCGCGAGTTCGGCGTGTCGGTCCAGACCCAGGTGCCCTACAGGAGGTACCGCATAGCGCCGCAGAGAATCAGCCCGCCGGCCGGCGGGTTTGCCGTGCCGTCTGACGCCTCCAGCCTGGCCCTGCTGCTGGCAGCCGCCGCCCTCAACGGCGGGAATGTCGCAGTCGAGGCCCAGATGGGGGCGCTCCCGCAGGGGGACGAGGCGTTCATAGACATGCTCGAGTCGATGGGGGCGTCCATAGAGATAGCGGATACTGCAGGCGGCGAGACGGTGCGCGTCGGCATGCCGGACGGCGGCCTGAGCGGGGGCAGGTTTGACCTTGGAAACCATCCGGACCTGCTGCCGCCGCTTGCCATAATGGCGCTCGGGTGCGGCGACAGCCTCGAGATCTCCAACGTGGGGCATGCGCGCCTAAAAGAGACGGACAGGATATCCATACTGGCAAGGGAGCTTCCAAAGCTCGGAGTGGAGGTAGACGAGCGAGAGGACGGGCTGGTGGTAGGCGCGGGCGCGGCGGCGCCCCAAGGCGGCGACGGCGCCACGCGCCTGAATCCGGAAAACGACCACAGGCTCTTCATGGCGCTCTGCATAGCTGCCATGCGGGCGGGCGGCGAGTACGCGATATCGGACCCCGGGTCAGTCTCAGTGTCATATCCCGGATTCGTAGGGGACATGGTGGCGCTGGGCGCCCGCATAAGGGATGCCGCGTGAGCGCGGCGCCTGCATTTTAATATGATTATATGTGATGCGACGGGGTTGCGGGGGAGGTCAGGCGGCGCCTCGGCGGTGACGGTGGGGCAGGCGGCGCCAACAGCGACAGCTGCCGCGGCCCGGCCGCCTTGCAATTATTATGAATTATAAGCACGTGTATGAGATTGCATGCGTGTCCCGAAACAGCATGGGCCAGAGACTCGTACTGACAAGCTTTGGCGAGAGTCACGGCAGTACGGTAGGGGCCGTGCTTGACGGGTGCCCGGCAGGACTGGAACTGGCAGAGGACGACATACAGCCCATGCTTGACTGGAGGAAGCCCGGGCAGAGCGCCGTTACGACGCAGCGCAAGGAGGACGACAGGGCCAAGATCGTCTCAGGCACGTACCGCGGGCGCACGACGGGCGCGCCCATTACGATAACCATAACAAACTCCGACCAGCGCTCAGAGGACTATGAGGGCATGCAGTCCAAGCCGAGGCCGGGCCACTCGGACTATACGGCCATGATAAAGTACGGCCGCTTCAACGACTACAGGGGCGGAGGCAGGTTCTCCGGCAGGCTGACGGCCGCGAACGTGGTGGGCGGCGCGATTGCAAGAAAGCTCATCAAGGAATCGCTGAACATAGAGACCTGCTCCTACGTGCAGCAGATAGGGCGCATCAAGATGGAAGTGCAGGCAGTCGGGGCGGCCGCGCACGACGGTCCCGGGCGCCGTTACGACCAGTCCCAGATATATGGAAACGAGGCGAGGTGCCCGGACCCGGAGGTGGCAGAGTCCATGAGGAGCTCCATACTGGATGCGAAGAGAAAGGGCGACTCGCTTGGCGGCGTCATAAGGTCGGTTACAACAGGCGTCCCCACGGGGCTCGGCGAGCCCATCTTCGGCTCGCTCGAGTCCGATCTCAGCGCGGCCATGTTCTCCATCCCGTCGGTAAAGGGCGTGGAGTTCGGATCAGGGTTTGCCGGCTCCGGCATCCTGGGCTCCGAGAACAACGACGCGTTTTACGTGACGGAGGATGACAGCGGCGCAAAAAGTGTCGCCACCCACACAAACAACGCGGGCGGCATACTGGGCGGCATATCAAACAGCATGCCCATAACAATGCGCGTGGCCTTTAAGCCCGCATCGTCCATACCGCGGGAGCAGGCCACGGTAAACGTCGACACCATGAGCAGCGACACCCTGCGCGTGGGCGGGAGGCACGACCCGTGCGTGGTGCCCCGGGCGCCGCCCGTGGTCGACTCGCTGGTCTCCCTCGTGATTGCGGACCACGCGCTGGTGTCAGGACACATCAAGCCGGTGCTGGAAAGATGACAGAAGACGAACTGGGCGAGCTGCGCGAGGAGATTGGCCGCGTCACGATCGAGATGGCCAAGCTCTTCGTCAAGAGGGCCGAGATCTCATCTGACATAGGCAGGGCCAAAAAAGAGATCGGCATGGGGATCACCGACGAGTCGCGAGAAGAGCAGCTCCGCGGCATCGTGCTTGACGCGTGCAGGAGGGAGCTGGGGGGCAAGGGCGGCGGCGACAGCAGCAGCAGTGCAGCGGGCCCTGCACCGCAAGAGGCCGCGGTGTACAGGTTCCTGAACTTTCTGCTGGGAGAGTCCGCAGTAATACAGTCACAGTACCGCAGGGGCGGCGGCCCCGGACACCAGCCCGTATGCGCGGCGGAGTGCTGCCAGCCGGCCACCGAAAGCGGCGGCGGGGAGGGCGGCCCCACGCACCTGTCCGTATTCCAGGCCGCAAAGAGGCTGGAGGCGGAGGAGGGCAGGCAGATAATCCACATGGAGGTGGGCGAGCCGGACTACATGCCGCCGGGCGCGGTGGCGACCGCGCTCTCCGAGTCGTACGGCAGGGGGCACATCAGGTATGAGAGCCCCAGGGGGATGCCGGCGCTCCTAGACGCCCTTGCCGAGTACGGCTCCAAGAGGTTTGGCGCCAGTATCGGGCCGGGCAACGTGGCGGTCACCCCGGGGGGCCGCTTTGCCGTGTTTGCCGCCATGTCCGCGCTTCTGGGCCCCGGCGACGAGGCCATAATAATGGAGCCCGCGTGGCCCGCGTACAGGGACTGCGCCGCGTACGCGGGGGCGAGGGTGCGCGCCGTGCAGGCCTCGCTTGACGAGTCGTGGATGCCCTCAATCCGGGACATATCAGACGCAGTAAGCCCCAGCACCAAGATGATAATACTGAACTATCCAAACAACCCCACCGGCGCGGTCCTGCGGCCGGACATAATGGACGGCATAATGGAGATCGCGTCGGACCGGGGCATCTACGTGCTGGGCGACGAGATATACTCCGAGTACGTCAGGGGGGCCAAGCCGTGGAGGAGCGTCGCGTCGTACGGGTACCAGAACGCCATCGCGGTCCAGTCATTCTCAAAGTCGCACGCCATGACGGGGCTCCGCATCGGGTACGCAGTGGCAGACGGGCACGTGATCGACAAGATTGCGTCGCTCCTGTCGCTCTGCATGACAAGCGTCCCCGCTCCCGTGCAGCACGCGGCGCTGTCCGCCGTCGGCCAGGACGTGTCGGGCAACGCCCGCACCATATCTGAGAGGCTCGACGTCCTCGCGTCCGAGGCCCGTAAGATGGGCATGGAGTACGCGGAGCCGGACGGCGCCATGTACCTGTTTGTGCGGGTCGGCACGGACGGGGCGCGCCTTGCGGAACGGCTGCTCTCCGAGTGCGGGGTTGCCGTGGCGCCCGGCTCGGGGTTCGGCGAGAACTACCGGGACTACATCAGGCTATCGGCCGCATGCGAGGACGCAAACAGACTAATTGAGGGAATGAATATATTAAAGAGCATGCTAGACGGAGGACATACGTAATGGCCGCGGCTAGAAGGAAGAACAGGCGCCTGACGGTGATAGGGGCCGGGGGCCAGATGGGCAGCTGGTTTGCAAAGTACTTTCTTGACCAGGGCTTTGTAGTGACCGGGTACGACTCGGAGAGGGACGTCACCGTCAGGGGCATAGAGACGGCCCAGTCGCTTGTGTCCGGCGTGCTGAACACCGACTACGTGGTGCTGTGCACCCCGACCAGGAGGACGCCGGAGATCATAAGGCTGATTGCAAAGGAGATGCCAAAGGGCACCTACCTGATAGAGATATCCTCCGAAAAGTCAAAGGTGGTCTCGTCGCTCTCAAAGATGCCCGCCAAGGTCAACCCCATATGCATACACCCCATGTTCGGGCCGGGCATCCGCGCCATAAAGGGGCAGAACATCATATCGGTCCCGATACGGGACGCCAAGAAGGAGCTTACCGTGGTAAAGTCGCTGTTTGCCGGCGCGAACTTTGTCACGATAGACGCCGCCGAACACGACAAAAAGATAGCCGTCATACTGGGCCTCACGCACCTGCTCAACCTGGTCTTTGCAAACATCATATCAAAGGACGAAAAGGTGCTGCTGACAGAAAAGATGTCGGGCACCACGTTCCGGCTGCAAAAGACGCTTGCCGAGAGCATAATGACAGAGTCCCCGGAGCTCATAGAGACCATCATTGCAAACCCCGAGATCAGGAGGGTGGCCGAAGAGTTCTGGAAGGACATAGGCAGGCTGCTGACCGCAGTGCAGGAGTCAAAGACCGACGAGGTGATAGGATACATCACCGACTGCCAGGATCGCCTTGCGGAGCACACCGACATCAAGGAGTCGTACAAGAGAATGACAAAGATGGTAAAGGTAGTTGAAAAGTAGCGCCGGGGATGCCGGCAGCAGACTTACCAGAGAGAGAACAGAGGGGCGCGGCCGCGGCGGCGATGACAGTGGCGGCAGCAATATCAACCGTGATAGCAGCGGCAGGCGCCGCCACAGCAACGGCCGCAGTAACGGCCGCGGCACGTCGGCCGGCAGAACCTCCAAAGACAAAAGGTACAGAAAGGGGGACGGCGCGCGAGGCGCCGGCCGTCCAGCCGCCTCAAACGGCAGCACGGCGGTGCGCACCACCGGCATAGTGACCGCGTTCGTGCGGGATGTCAGAACCGACAAGGTCCTGCTCCTGAGGCGCAGCAACAGGGTAAGGACCATGCGCGGCAAGTGGTCCGGGGTCAGCGGAATCATAGAGGGCAACGAGAAGCCACTGAACCGCGCGAAAACAGAGATATTCGAGGAGGCGGGGATCGCCAGAAGCAAGATCAGGCTGATAAGAAGCGCGGACGGCATACGGATAAAGTCGCCGCAGTACAGGAACCACGAGTGGGTCGTGTCGGCGTTCCTGTTTGAGGCCGACAGCCCCCCCGTAAGGCTCAACTGGGAAAACTCGGACTACAGGTGGGTAAAGATAGCAGAGATGGGCAAGTACGAGACCGTCCCCGACCTTTACAGGGTTATGTCCTGCCTGATATGAAGGCAGGCGCGCAGATCAGGCCGGCGCGTGCAGGTTTGCCATCGCGGGCTTAAGGCTTGGCGGCCTGTTCCAGCACTACCTCAGAATAAACTACTCCGGATCACACCCGCATCAAGAGATTTTTTCAAAACGATCCCGACGGGGGCAGGGCTGCCGCTACAATGACAGGGTCGTGGCCGCGGCGGCGTTGCGGACCTCGGGCTTTGCAGGCCCGCCGGCGCGGCTGCCGTCCCCGCTGTCGCCGCCATCGCCGTACTTTTTCTGCTGCGGCAGCATCATGTACACGCACGCCCCGCCGCACATCGTGCACGGCACGTTGTTTCCGGGGTGCTGCCCGGTCCTGCCGTGTATGCGCGCGGCCTCCTCTGGGTCGATTGAGAGCGCAATCTGCCGCTCCCAGTCAAGCGTGCGGCGGGCCTCGGTCATCGCGGCGTCCCACTTTATGGCCTTTTCACGCAGCTTTACCAGGTCGCCGGCATGGGCGGCAATCCTGTACGCGATGAGCCCCGCCTTTACCTCCTCCTCGTTTGGCAGCGCCAGGTGCTCGGACGGCGTCAGGTAGCACAGCAGGTCGACGCCCTCGCTTGCCGACACGGCGGCGCCTATGGCGC
The DNA here is from genome assembly GCA_022823825.1 of Nitrosopumilaceae archaeon. Lineage (GTDB taxonomy): Archaea > Thermoproteota > Nitrososphaeria > Nitrososphaerales > Nitrosopumilaceae > Nitrosopumilus. Next base: position 53,206 of record JAJEHG010000002.1, read on the forward strand.
TTGCAATGTGGTCGTGCCCGGACGCCACGTCGGTTACCAGCGGGCCCAACACGTAGTACGGCACGTCCCCAATCAGCGATTTTGCAAGCCGGACGTTTGCGGCCACCTCGTTGAGTGGAACGTGTCCGGGCCCCTCCACCATCACCTGCACGTCCTGCTCGTGGGCGCGTCTCGTGAGGCGCGATATGTTGATCATCTCCTGCACCTGCAGCTCGTCGTGCGAGTCCAGAATGGAGCCGGGCCTCAGCGCGTCGCCCAGGCTGAAGGTCACGTCGTATTTTTTTGCAATCTCCACAAGATAGTCATAGTGCGCGTAGTAGGGGTTCTCCTTGTCGTGCTTTAGCATCCACGCGGCCGTGATGGTGCCGCCCTTGCTGACCACCCCGCCGTGCCGCCTCACCTTTAGTATGCGCTTTGCAATGTCCTTGGTGATCCCGCAGTGGACCGTGGTATAGTCCACGCCGTCCTTTGCGTTGTTCTCAAACGCGTCAAGGTAGTCGTCCTCAGTCAGGTTCAGCGGGTTTTTGTGCTCCTCGACGCCATAGTTGTACGCCTCGTATATGGGAACGGTTCCAAACGTTATCGGCGCCTCCTGCAGCAGCCTGCGCCGTATGCCCTTGACGTCCCCCCCGTCGCTCAGATCCATTATGGTGTCGGCGTGGTACTTTACTGCCACCCGCGCCTTTGCAATCTCGCCGGGCAGGTCCACGTTGAGCGTGGAGGTCCCGATGTTGACGTTGACCTTTGTCTTGAGCCCGCGCCCTATTCCGACCCGGTGCACCTGTGACTTTTGCGGGCGGGCGTTGTTGGCAGGTATGATAATGGCGCCAGACGCCATCTTTGACACCAGCCAGTCGGCAGAGACGTCCTCGTCACGCGCGACCTGCCTCATCTCCTCCGTGACGACGCCGCGCCTTGCAGCGGCCATCTGGGTTGACATGCCATGCGCACGGGGCGGCCCGATTTAAGTAGTAAGGAAGGGCGGCCGTCCCCCTTGCGGCCGGGCACGTCCGCAAATCCGCACCCCAAAAAGCGCACCTGCGTGCCGCGGCTGGGAGAAGCCCCGCAGGTTACGCGCGTCCCGCGATGCCGCGCGCATGCGCAGGGCCCCGACGCCGGCCGTCCTTAAATACGATATGGACGCACAGTACCCATGAGAACCATCAGGGTGTGCAGGCACTGCGGAGAAGAATTCTACGACACACGCGATGTCTTTTGCTCATACAGGTGCGCGTCGCAATCATCAAGCTAGCAGCAGCGGCGTAGGGGGGCGCGGCTACAACATGTCCATCAAGAGCGGCCGACGGGGCTGCAGGTATCAGACGCCATAGGAGAAGGGGCCGGCATGCATCCAAAAACTGCCGTTGCCGACGCTGCTGTGGTCGTAGAACCCAACCACAATGCAAAATAGCCCATGCGCGCCACGTCACCCATGAACCTTTTGTCAATAGGCGGCTCCGATCCCTCCTCCGGGGCCGGCATCCAGGGCGACATCAGGACGTTCGGGGCCCACGGCGCCTACGGGCTGTCCATAGTCACGGCAGTGACATCCCAGAACACGTCCTCGTTTGCCGGGGCCGAGCCCGTCTCCCAGAGAATGCTAGAGTCGCAGCTTGACGCGGTGCTCTCCGACTTTGAGGTGTCCGGGGTGGCCGTGGGAATGATATACACCTCGCGGGCAGTCAGGTCCGTGGCAAGGCGCTTGGCCGAGCTTGCAGGCTCCGTGCCCATAGTGGCCGACCCAGTGGTCGAGTCCACGACGGGTGGAACGCTCATGCGGCAGCCAGCGCTACGCGACTATGCAAGGCGCATAATCCCACTTGCGGCCGCGGCGACCCCGAACGTGCGGGAGGCGCGCCTGCTGCTTGAGTGCGCCAAGGACGGTGGCGGCGCAACTAGGGGGACAGAGGGAGCCAGAACGCGCGCGGCGTATCCGGAACCCCACGGGGCCGCCGGCGCATACGACAGTCTTGCGCTGCGGGTTATGTACGAGCTTGGCGCAGGCTCTGCAGTGGTCACCGGAATCAAAACGGGCAATTACTATTACGACGTGGTTGCGACGCGCGATATTAAGGGCAGGGCAAAAACGCGCCACCTGCGCGGGCGGGCCGTTCCATACGAGACGCACGGGGGCGGGTGCGCGTTTGCGGCCTCGCTCCTGTGCGGCCTTGCATCCGGCACGCCGGTGACGGAATCAGCAAGGGCCGCGAAAAAATTTGTCGCGCGCCTCATGGGAAACGCCACGGGCGCGGGAAGGGGCGTGGGCATTGCTGGGGCCGTCCACGGCCAGGACGCCCGCGGCGCGTCGAGCGCCACATCGGCCCTTGCAGAAGCAATAACAGAGTTTACGCGCATCAGGGGAATATACATGCACATACCAGAGTGCCAGACCAACTTTGTGCACTCCGAAACGGAGGATCCGCAGAGTGCGCGGAACGTGCTTGGCATACGGGGCAGGATAGTACGGACGGGCAGGAGGGTCGCAGTGGCGGGGGACATTGCACGCGGCGGCTCAAAGCACGTAGCCGCGGCCCTGGTCGCCGCAAGCGGGAGGTTCCCAGGAATAAGATCGGCGGTCAACATCAGGTATGACGAGGACACCATAGGCAGGATCACGGGATCCGGGATGACCGTTGCGCGCTATGACAGGAGGCTCGAGCCGGCGGGCACGAAGGCCGGGGGCTCGTCCGTGCGATGGGGCGTCTCAGAGGCAGTCAGGGACGCAGAGTCGGCACCAGACGCCGTATGCCACGACGGCGACTACGGCAAGGAGCCCATGATCATAATATTCGGAGAGTCCCCCGACGACGTGCTGGCAAAGGTGCGGCAGGCAACTGCCCCCGCATGAAGGCACCGGGGAGGGAGATGGACAGTCGCGCCTGCGCCGCGCGTACGCAGCGTGGTGTCGATGCCGCCGCACGGAGTCGCGAACATAAATAATGGCGCCAACGCCAGCACCCACGATGAAGGCAATCATACTTGCAGGCGGCCTCGGAACCAGGCTCCAGCCGTACACCACGTTTCTGCCAAAGCCGATGCTGCCCCTGGGCGAAAAGCCGATACTGGAGCACCTCATAGACTGGATAAGGAAGAACGGCATCAAGTCCATGATAATATGCACCAGCTACCTGCGAAAGACCATCGAGGATTACTTTGAGGACGGCCAGAGGTTCGGCGTCAACATAGAGTACGCGGCATCCACAAAGCCCCTTGCCACTGCGGGCCAGCTGAGGACCGCGGGCGACATGATAGGCGAGACCTTTGTATGCATGTACGGGGACGCGGTATACGACTTTTCACTGAGGAACATGATAAAGCACCACAGGAAATCAAAGGCGTTTGCCACGATGGGCCTCAGCACGTACAAGACCAACCTGCCGTACGGGGTCATAGAGACTACAAGGTCCGGCAGGGTGACCGACTGGAGGGAGAAACCCGAGATTGCGGCCACGATAAACATGGGATGTTACGTGATGGAACCGGGCATAATCAGGATGATCCCGGCAGACAGGCCGTACGGCATGGACGCGCTCATCAAAAAGGCCATGTCCCAGAAAAGGACAATATCAGGATACATCGCGCCAAGAAACAGCTTTCTGGACATCGGGGACAAAGAGTCCTACGAGGCGGCGCAGCAGGAATACATAAAGCGCCTGGGCAAGATATGAGCTCGTAGGCGAGGGCGGCAATGGCGGCAGCGGCAGGACATGCCGCATGCTAGAAGAACTCTTTTTTCGGCCGCCTCTTCCTGCTCTTGAACAGGCGCGCGCCAAACGCCATCACCGGAGCCGACAGCCCCATGAACACGTAGGGGGACAGCGCCAGCGCGTCCGTGACGTACACCTCGTCTATCCTCTCAAGCATCACGTGGCACACGTACATGCCGGCCAGCATCACGGCGCCGCCGCCGATCAGGAGCATCCCCACCGGCCTCGACCCATAGTATTTGGACATGATGAATGCGATGGCCCCCATCACGCCGGCTGGCGCCGCGCTTATCGATATGAACTGGAGCAGCTTGGGATCGGCCTCAAAGGACAACGCGTAATCAAAGTCCTCCGGCACGTCGGTCAGAAACCCATACACGCTTATCATGAGCCCCGAGAACATTGCAAAGAGCGCCAGGCTTGCAAGCCCGAGCCACTTTTCAAGCGCCATTACGGCTGCTCCGACGGGTTGGCAAATAAATCATTCAAGTCGGTGCAGTAGGAGCCGCCTCCGCGCAAGAATTACGGCGCGCCTGCCGAGCCTGCAAGCGACGGGCGGCGCATGATCACCGGCAGCTGGCGGCGCAGGACTCAGCCAATGCCGACCATGTTTGCGAGCTCTTTTCTGCACGAGGCCCCCAGCTTTTTTGCCGCGTCCTCAGGGGACACGTCGTTGAGGTGGATGCCATACCCGCGCTCCATGCCAGACCACTGCTTTGTTACTGGGTATACCTCGATGTGCCAGTGCATCAGGCGGCTGCTCTTGCGCTCCGCAGACAGGTGGAACACCATGCTGAACGTCACATTCTTTATCAGGCTCGCAAGCCCGCCAAGCGTGGCCCTGATCATCAGCGCCAAATCCTCAATCTCCTTTTGCGACATCTTTGCAAAGCTGACCGCGTGCCTCTTGGGGGCGATGCAGAACTCAAACGGGTACGTCGGGGACCACGGGCAGTAGGCCACAAAGCTCTCAGTCTGCAGGACGCGCCTCAGCTGGTCGTCACCCTCTATTATGTGGCACGTGGGGCACGTTCCGCGCTTCTCCTGCGTCCTCTTGTACGACTCCATCTCGTCGTTCACGGTCGGAGGAATCACCTTGAACGATACGATGTTGAGGTGCGGGTGCACCTTGGATCTTCCCCGGAGCCCGCCGACATGATCCGCGTACACGGCCACGTAGGCGACGCCCTTTTGCGTGTAAAGCCACCTAAGGCGGTCCTGCACCACTACGAGCGTGTTTGACCACTGCTCAGAGTCTATGGTGGCCAGCGTCTTTGCAGGATCCGGCGAGGCCACGAGCACCAGGTGGTGCCCGTACGCCGGCTGGCTCTCAAACGGCTCTTTACCATAATCGTTTCCGGCCGAGACGGACACGACGGGATTCTTGCTCTCAAAGACTCTGACGGCCCACCCCTTTACTATCTGGCCGTCTATGTCCTGCTGCCGCCGCAGTATGCCGTCCTTTATCACGAGGGAGAGCATCGAGGGGTTTGTCTTTTTCTCGTTGCCCGACGCGTACGCAGAGTTGGCGCCCATTCCCGAATCGTCCCCCTCATATATTATCATAAAGCGCTCCGAGGCGTAATCGACCCGTATGCTTCCCATGCCAAGAGATGTCACATTGCTGTTAAAAAGTTTCCAGAGGGTTAGTGACGGCGCGGTGCCCCAGCAGCAGCAGCAGCAGCAGCAGCAGCAGCAGTAGTAGTAGCAGTAGTAGCAGTAGCAGTAGCAGTAGCAGTAGCAGTAGTAATAGTAGTATCAACGGCGGTGCGGTCCCCGGCCACCGTCCCGGTCCGTGCGCGCCGCTGCGATCTCTGAAAACGGCACTTGGAATCACTGTCGGTCGTCACGAGCCGCGCGTGCATCCGCGGCTCCCTCCAAGTCCCTCCCGGCCTCCCCACCCGCCACACCGTCCCCATCCTGCCAGCCTCGGGCCATGCCCCAGCAGGCCCCCCCCCCCCAGACCGGAGCGCGCGCCAAGGCACGAGTCCGCGTGACAACAACAGACCGCAGTAAAAGCAGCCAAGCTTTAAAACACAGCCCCGACTCTGCGAGTCAGTGTCTTCCTCTTATTCTGACGACAGACATGACAGTAATACCGACGCCAATCATGGCGCCAGTTCAGGTGACGCGGACAACTCCGGCATCAGTATGATATACGTGCTGCTTGACGGGGTCGTGGACCTGCCCCACGCCGACCTTGGGGGCAGGACGCCGCTAGAGGCCGCATCCACTCCCGCGCTTGACGCAATAGCGTCAAACGGGGCGTCTGGCAGGGTGATATCGGTGGGCAAGGGGATCGCCCCGGAGTCCGATATTGCCGTGTTCAACATGCTAGGATACAAGTTCAGCCATGCGGACTATGCCGGGCGCGGCGTGATAGAGGCAATCGGCATAGGGATAGACTTTGCCGACGGGGACCTGGCCTTGCGCGGAAACTTTGCCACGCTTGACAGAGGCGGCGGCGACAATGTCATAACCGACAGGAGGGCCGGCAGGCACATAGAGTCCGCCGACTCGGAGGCCATATCAAGGGAGCTTGAGGAGGGCATAGGATTCTCGGACCCACTCACGTCCGTAAAGGTCTCGCCGACCATCGGGCACCGCGTGACGGTCCGGCTGAGGAGGGGCGGGGGCAGGCCGTACTCGGCAAAGATATCAAACACGGATCCCGCGTACGCCAACATAGGCGGGATGGGAGTCGCAAAGGCCGTTGCCGACTTTATGAAAGTCGAGAGGTGCGTCCCGCTTGACGGCTCGGACGAGGCTGCGGCGGCTGCAAGAGCGGCAAACGAGTTCTCAGAGCAGGCGATCTCGATAATGGGGGGCAGCAAGATCAACGCGGCTCGCACCGCGGCGGGCAAAAAGGAGCTCAGCTGCATACTGCTCCGCGACGCGGGCAGCAAGTACCCGCGAGTCGAGCCCATCAACCAGAGGTACGGGATGAACTTTTCATGCATAGTCGACATGCCAGTCGAGATAGGCATATCAAAGGTGCTCAGGATGAAGGCCTTTGAGGCGGGGGGCCTGACGGACTACGAGGAAAAGGCCAGGGTGGCCTCCGAGGCCATGGAGACCCAGAACGCGATATACGTACACATCAAGGGCCCCGACGAGTTCGGGCACGACGGGGACGCAGTCGGGAAAAAGGAGAACATCGAGGAGATCGACAGGAGGTTCTTTGCAAGGCTGCTTGACGGCATAGACACGTCAAGAACCGCAGTGGTGATCTCGGCTGACCACTCGACGCCGTGCATAAACCACGGGCACAGCGACGACCCGGTGCCGGTAGTGATATCGCACGACGGCATACCGGGGGACGGCACCGCCAGGATGACAGAGTCCCAGGCGGCAAGGGGCAGAATAGGAATGCTTGCAGGGGCAGACGTGATCCCCACCGCGCTCGGCATGCTAAGGCGAATCGCCCAGGGAAAAGCCGCGCGCCCGGATTGAGGGCCGCGGGGCGGGCAGCATACAGCCGCGTGCCGTGCCACCGCGCCGGCAGCTACAGACATTCCAGGCACGCGGGGCGCGCATCATATCTCAAACAGCGCCAGCCTCTTCTGCGTGCGCATATCAGAGGCCCTCTCCCGGATCATGTCCACGTCTATTGCATGATACTTGGAGGGGGACGTTCCCAGCTTTTCAAGGGCCCGCTTTAGCATCCTTATTCCTATCAGCGCCTCGTTTCTCTGGCCGTGCGCAAAGGCCACTGCGACCAGTATGATTCCCTGCACGAGCTCCTTTTCCCTGCCAAAGCACTTTTTCCAGACGCCCTCAAACGCCTCGTGGCTCTCCCAGAACCGCTCGTTGTTAAAGTAGAATATGCCGTCCCTTATGCCCTGCTCCTTTTCAATCTCCTCCTCCACCACGTGCCGTATGTTGTCGACGGACCCGATCGGCGCCAGATCCCTCACCAGCTCATCGAGGCGCCCTGCCTCCACTGACGCGTCAAGCTCTATGAACTGGGTTGCAATCCTCGCGACGCGCACAGAGGCGCCGGTCCGCGTTCCCAGTCCGCGGGCCCTGTACACGACCCTGCGGGAGTCGCGGGGGCCGTACCGCCCGTCGTTTTTGAGGTGCAGCATGTACCTCTCCATGCGCATAGCCGGCAGCCCTTTTCATAAATTCCTTGTCTTGGGGCACGCATGGGCAGCTGCGGGTCCCAATCACGCAGACGACGGGCGCGCGGGCCCTGCAAGAACCCGCAGGATTACGCGCCGGCGGTTACCGACTGTCACAAGGCGGGGGTTCGGGCGGCCGTTGGCATTCCACGCGTTTTTCACTCCTCCCTCCCCCCAACGATGACGGCGCTGTCCAACTCTTGCAGGTTCCGCCCTGATTTTGTGGACATTTAGAGGGGCCTTGGGCGGCGGGCGGGCCCGTTTCTGCCGCAATTGTGGCATGCCCGGCGGCAGGTCCTCGGTTTTTGGCTGCGCGCGACGAGT